>NZ_JBXWCS010000007.1:0-269565 GCF_057320385.1 Enterobacter cloacae complex sp. 394F7
CTGGCGCAGGTGGCGTATGGCGTCCTGAAATCAGGACGCCCGTTCGATGCCACACTGCACGAGAAAAATGCTTGCGTGGCATAACAGTATCTACAAAACCCGTTTTTTTATTGCAGCAGAGCACGCTCTTCAGCTGTTAATGCCAGTCCCTGCGTTGACCCGGTCTCTGACGATTTCACCGCCGCTTCCAGTACCGCCATCACCGCTAATGCCTCGACAGGATGAACCGGATTGGCAATCTTCCCGAGCAGAGCATCGCGCACATTAATGTAATACTGGCGCTGATCGCCTTTCGGCGTGGTAATGGTCTGCGGCGCGCCGTCAGCCCCAAAGAAGACCATACTGTCGCTGTCCTCACCCCAGGTTTCACTTCCCGGAACGATGCCGGTCAGCAACTGGGCTTCCTGCTGATCGATACGGGCCTTCACTACGCTGCCCTTATCCCCATGGACGGTAAAGCGCGCGGTACCCCCGGCGACCAGCATGCTGGCGTGCAAAATAACCTTATGATCAGGGTAGTTTAAGACCACATGCGCCCAGTCGTTCACTTCTGCGCCGTCGCGCAGCGTCGCGATATTCCCCTGCACCGAGTCAGGCAGACCAAAGAGCTGTAGCGTCTGGTCGATCAGGTGCGGCCCCAGGTCAAACCACAGCCCGCTTCCCGGTACGTTTTGTTCTCTCCAGCGCACGCGCACTTCCGGGCGGAAGCGGTCAATGTGCGACTCAAACAGTTTCACCTTGCCGAGGGTGCCCTGTGTGATAACGTCCTTAATGCCCAGGAAATCACTGTCCCAGCGGCGGTTGTGGAACACGGAGAGCAGAAGCTGCTTTTCCTCCGCCAGGGCAATAAGATCGCGCGCTTCCTGCATATCGAGCGTGAAGGGTTTATCCACCACCACGTGTTTTCCGGCGTTCAGGGCCAGCGTGGCCAGCGGAGCATGGGTGGCGTTAGGGGAGGCGATCACCACCAAGTCAATATCCGGGTGCGTAATGGCCTCTTCCGGGGTAGCAACCACCTGCACGTCCGGCAGATCGCGCTTAACTTTCTCCTCATCACGGGAGGAAACCAGCGCCAGCGTAAGCCCGTCCACAGACTGGATGAGCGGGGCATGGAAGGTTTTACCGACAAAACCATACCCGATCAGCGCAATGTTGATTGTCTTCATTTTACTCATGACCTTCTCCACGTTAATGAGCGCAAACCGTGACGGGCACGGTGCTCTGGTCCCCAAGCTCAGGCCAGGGACGATCTAAATACAGTTGATGAATTTCGTCTAACCCGCACACCAGGTACGGCTCACAGCGGTTGACTTTCAGATGGTCTGCGACGATCCAGTGCGTCTGGCTGGCAGCAAGCATCGCCCGTTTGACTTCTGCATCGGCTTCCGTCCCGGCACTCAGACCGAGTGATGAATGAAGGGCGCAGGCGCCAAGGATGGCGATATCCGCCCGATACCGTGAAAGCAGGGAGAGGGTGGCACCGCCAGCAAACAGGCGTTGCTTCTGATCCCATTTCCCGCCGAGCAGGATCAGTTCGATATCCTCCCGGTCGCTAAAAGCGTGGGCGATATCCAGCGAGGTGGTGATCAACGTCAGCGGCCCCTGAAGAAAAGAGGCCACCGCCATGACCGTACTGCCCGCATCCAGAAACAGCGTAGAGCCCGGCGGAATCTGCTGTGCCACCTGTTTTCCCAGCCGCTGCTTGGTCGCCGGCAGGAGCGTATTTCTGCCCTGGCGATTCATGGCCGAAAGATTGAGCGCGATAGCGCCTCCGTGGTTCTTCTGCGCCAGCCCTTGTTTTTCGAGGTCCGTTAGATCGCGGCGAATGGTATCCGCAGAGACCTGCAGCTTTTCTGCCAGCTCAGTGATGCTGGCCTGTCCCTGCTCGCTGATGATGTCGAGCACATATTTTTGACGCGCGGTTTTGTGCATGGCAGCAATCCTGCAAAATGTCGCAATAGTTCGCATAATACAGCATTTTGTCGCAGAGAAAAGGGCAACCGCACATTAGTTCATTTGCGTGATAATTGAGCTGTTATTGATTAAATATAAGTGAACGGTTTCTAAGGGTAATCAATATGTTATAACGATGTTTTATCTGGCCGTTTGGATTTTGTAACCAGTTAGCTTCGCTTTACTGGTTTGTTGGTCTATTAAAAAACTATTTAAACCAACAAAATTCCACAAAAGTGAATTTTAACGGCTTTTTATGCCAATAAATAGGGCGGCGCTACTTAAGTTGACATTTCTTTGAAAATCTTTGTGTCTGACGCGCGTGGAAATTAACGCAAAAATGTACATCCGGGTATTTTTAAATTTCACTTAAATAACAATGACTTTATTAGTTTCATTTGAAAGGTCATTTTTAAGAGTTTGTCCAGAAACCCCATGATTTTTCTTAATTGTAACACCACATTAACATTGTGGGTGTAGTTGCCTATACCACATTTTGTTATGCTGCGAATCAGTTAAGAAGTAAGTAAATTCTTAATTCATATTAGGCTAAGGTCGGCTCTCATCTCCAATGGAAATGGGTATGGGGAGCTATTACCCGAAATTCAGTACGGGGGATTAATAATATTTTTCTGATTATCTATACCTCTTTTTGGGTAAAGGGTTAAACCATTCGCAGACTCAGGGAGATATAAATGATGAGAGAGCGAAATTATAAGTGGGTCCGATTATCCGCAGTGCTGGTGTTAATTTCGGCATGCATTAATACGACCTATGCCAATAGCGGCGCGTTGGGTTTTGCCACGGTGCCGACGACAACATTAAAAGAAAGTATTCTTTTTGCCATCGATCGCGATCCGTCGGTCAGCCAGCAGGCGGCACAATTGGGGATTGGTCAGGCGCAAATAGATGAAGCACGTAGCGGATGGATGCCGCAAATATCGCTGAACGGCAGTACGGGCCATAGCCAAACCACCGATTCCAGCGGTTCACTGAGAAATTCAGCGGCATGGGGATTAAGCCTTACGCAGCTCATTTATGACTTTGGCAAGACGAATAACAGCATCAGCCAGTCTTCAGCGCGACGCGATAGCTATCGCTATCAGCTGATGGAGACGCTCACCGCCGTGGCGGAAAAAACCGCGCTGAGCTACGTGGAGGTCAGACGTTATAGCGATCTGTTGCAGGCGGCTAAAGAGAATGTGCAGGCCCTCAAAAACGTGGAGCAGCTGGCGAAACTGCGCGCGGATGCAGGCGTAAGCTCAACCTCCGATGAGCTGCAGACCCGCACGCGAATCGCCGGTATGCAGGCGACGGTGGAGCAGTACAACGCCGCGCTCAACAGCGCCCGCGCAAGGCTCGCGGTGTTGACGGGCATGCAGGCTGAAGCCTATTCACCGGTCCCTGAGAAGCTTGCCGTAGAGCAGAATGCCGTCAACCAGATCGATTACTCGCTGATACCGGCGGTAATGGCCGCGCAGAATATGGAGCGTTCAGCCCAGTATGGGGTGGAAACCGCAAAATCTCAGCACTGGCCAACGTTAAGCCTGAAAGGAGGCCGCACGCGTTATGAGTCGGATAACCGCGCTTACTGGGATGACCAGATCCAGCTCAATATCGATGCACCGCTGTATCAGGGCGGCGCCGTTTCGGCACGCGTTCGTCAGGCTGAAGGCACCAGGGCGATGGCCTCCTCTCAGGTCGATCAGGCGCGGTTTGATGTGCTGCAAAAAGCCTCCGTCGCGCAGGCAGACTGGACCGGCGCGCGTGGAAGAATGGCCGCCGGAAGCTTACAGCTTGAAAACGCGTTACGTGCCCGCGCGGTCTACAAAAACGAATACACCCTGAGCAAGCGGAGCATTAATGATTTGCTCAGCGTAGAACAGGATGTCTGGCAGGCCACGTCTGCCAAAATAATGGCCGAATATGATGGCTGGAGCGCGGCAATTAATTACGCCTCTGCTGTTGATAATCTCATGACGCTTATTGGAGTAGAAAAAAACGCTGCCGCAAAATTACCCGATTTGAGTTGAAAAAAGCCGCGCCTTTCTGCGCGAAATAAATCTGAAAATAATGGGTGAAATTTCCCAGGGATAGCTACATCCATCTGGTGGACATATCCACAGGAATCCGAGCACCTGCAAGGAGAGAAATATGAGTAACGTAAAAGTTGTAGATGTCATCATTCGCAAGACAGCGGAGAAAACGAAATTAACCGGCGAAGGAAATCTGTCGGTCTCCATTTCCTCTCCGAGCGTGATTGAAATCCAGGGTTCTGCACAGGACGTGGTGCGTTACGTCCGCCAGGGGAAAGACCTTCTCATTTATATGAAAGATGGCAGCGTTATTCGCTGCAATAACTATTTCGTTGAAGATCCTGAAACCCATAACCAGTCTGAACTGGTATTTAACGATAATCAGGAATTAACACATATCTCTTTTGCCGATGCCGGGGAAGCGTCAGGCGCAGCCGTTACTGAATTAACCGCGCAAGCCACACCGATTAGCAGCATTGAACCTTTCCTGACCCAGGAGAGCATATTGAGTGATGCGCCATGGGGCTGGATTGCGGGGGCGGCGTTAGGCGGTGGTGCTATTGGGGCACTGCTGGCTCACGGTGGTGACGGCGAAACAAAAACAAAAGTTATTGATAATACGAAAGAAGTTGAGAGCGCAACGCCAACCTTCATGCTCACCGATCTTGCGGGAGACAAGCAGGGCGTGCTGAGTGCAAATGCGATCACCGACGATAACACGCCAACCTTTAGCGGTACCGGGCAACCGGGCGCGACCATTCAGATCAAAGACAGCAGCGGCAATACGCTTGCCAGCGCGATGGTCAGTAAAGACGGCACCTGGACGGTAAAACTGCCGACCCAGACAGACGGGGAACATACCTGGTCAGTCGTGCAGATCGACGGCAGTAAAACGACCTCCGCAGGCAGCATCACCGTGACCGTTGATACTGCCGTGGCGAGCGTGACGCTGGCAACCACGGCGGGGGATAACGTCATCAACGCCAGCGAGCAGTCCGCAGGCTTTACGCTTTCTGGTGCCAGCAAGAACCTGGCGCAGGGAACACAGCTGACCGTTACGCTGAACGGCAAATCCTATACGGCTGAGGTGGGTGCAAACGGCGCATGGAGCGTGAAGGTGCCTGCGGCGGATGCGCAGGCGCTGGGCGACGGCACCTGGACGGTGAACGTCAGCGGCAAGGACGCGGCGGGCAATACCGTGAACGGCAGTCAGACGATTGGCGTGGATACTGCGGCACCGACCATCGCGGTCGATACTGTCGCGCAGGACAATATTATCAATGCCGCTGAACACCATCAGCCGCTGACGCTGAGCGGGAAAACCACGGCGGAAGCCGGTCAGATTGTCACGGTGACAGTGAACGGTAAAAATCATACCACCACGGTGGGCAGCGACGGTACCTGGTCCGTCACGCTGCCAGCCAGCGAGGTGCAGTCGCTGGCGAATGGTGAACACACCCTGACGGTGAACGTCAGCGATAAAGCCGGGAACGGGTCATCCACCCAGGCTCATTTCACCGTGGATGCTGTCGCCCCGGTCGTGACCATCAATACCGTCGCGGGCGACGATATTCTCAACACCAGTGAGCAGGGCCAGGCGCAGATTATTTCCGGCCAGGCGACCGGAGCCGCAGCAGGCGATGTGGTCACCGTGACCGTTGGCGGCCAGAGCTTTACCGGCGTGGTGCAGGCGAACGGCAGCTGGAGCGTAGGCGTACCGGCGTCAGTCATTGGCGCGCTGGGGGAAGGTAACCACAGCATTGCGGTTTCGGTGACCGATGCGGCGGGCAATACCGGTAACGCCACCCACGGCATTACTCTGAGCGGCAACCCACCGGAATTCACCTTGAATGCCATCAGCCAGGATAACGTGCTGAACGCGCAGGAGGCGATGCAGCCGCTGAGTCTGAGCGGCACCAGCAACCTTCCAGACGGCAGCGTGGTAAACGTCACGCTGAATAACGTGAGCTATCAGGCCACCGTTAATAACGGCATCTGGTCAGTTCAGGTGCCGGTGTCTGACGTTCTGAACCTGGCAAACACCCTGTACACCGTCAGCGTGAGCGGCACCGATGCCGCCGGTAACAGCGGCTCCGCCGAAGCGACGCTGCTGGTGGATACCGTACTGCCGCAGGTGATTATCAATACCTTCGCCGGTGACAACCTGGTCAACAACGCTGAAGTGGCGGTGGATCAAACCCTGAGCGGGCGCGTCACCGGCGCGGCGGCGGGCGACACGGTCTCTGTTTCAGTGGGCGGCAAGAGCTACACCGCTACGGTAGGCAGCGATCTGACCTGGAGCGTGACCATTTCGTCAGCCGATCTGAAGGCCTTTGGCGACGGGGCGTTAACCTTTACCGCTTCTGTCACCAACGCCCACGGCAACACCGGCAGCGGCGAGCGTGATATCAACATCAACGCCGAGCTTCCTGGCCTGCGGGTGAATACCATTTCTGGCGATGATGTGATCAACGCCATCGAGCAGCAGCAGGATCTGACCGTGACCGGCTCCAGTACCCACCTGGCAGCGGGCACGCACGTCACCGTCACCATCAACGGCGTCGAGTATGCCGCCGTGGTCAACGCCAATGGCAGCTGGCAAATCGGCGTCCCGGCGTCCGATCTGCAGGGCTGGACGGCAGGGGATATCACTGTTCACGTCAGCGCGACAGATGCCTGGGGAAATACCGTTTCAGCTGAGCACCCCATCGAGCTGGATCTGAACGCCGTGGCGGTGACCATCGATACCGTCAGCAGCGATGACATGCTGAATGCGGCTGAAAAAGGCGCCGATCTTGTACTGTCGGGCCAGACGCAGGGCGTAGAGGCCGGGCAGACCGTGGTGGTGAAATTCGCCGACCAGACCTTTACCGCGCAGGTGCAGCAGGATGGCTCCTGGAGCCTGACCGTGCCGGCCAGCGCCATGGAGACGCTGATTGACGGACGGGCGCAGGTCAGCGTCAGCGTGACGAACGTCAGCGGCAACAGCGCCGACGCGTCGCGCGTGGTGACCGTGGATATCTTACCGCCGTCCATTACGATCGATAACCTGACCGACGACAACATCATTAATGCGGCCGAAGCGCAGCAGGATCTGATCTTAAGCGGCAGCAGCAATGCTGAGGCGGGACAGACGGTTACCGTTACGCTGAACGGCAAGCACTATCAGACCACGGTCCAGAGTGACGGGACCTGGACAGTGAACGTACCGGCTGCGGATCTCGGCGCGCTGACCGACGGCACCGTCACGGTAACGGCAACCGTGAGTGACGTGGCAGGCAACAGCAGCAGCGCAGACCGCGTTGGGCTGGTGGATGCGACCGTCCCGCAGGTAACCATTAACGATTTTGTCACCGACACCAATACCGTTAACCAGCTCGCACATTCACAGGCGCAGATCCTGAGCGGGTCGGTCACCGGTGCAGCAGCGGGTGACCTGGTGACCATCACCCTGAATAACGTGGAGTACACCACCGTGGTGGATGCGGCGGGGAACTGGAGCCTCGGCCTGCCAGCCTCCGTTGTACAGGGTCTGACAGACGGGACCTGGACCGTTAACGTCTCGGTGACCGATCGCTCCGGTAATACCGGCAGTAGCGCAGTGGACGTAGTGGTCAACACCGTGACGCCGGAAATCGCTATCAAAACCCTGGCGGTGGATGATGTGATCAATGCGACTGAGAAAGGCGAGGATCTGCTGCTTTCCGGGACCAGCAACCAGCCGGAAGGGACGACGATTGCCGTTAGCCTTAACGGCATCACCTACACCGCGACCACCGACGCCAGCGGCAACTGGAGTGTCACCGTGCCTGCCTCTGCGGTCAGCGCGCTGGGCGAGGCACATTACACCGTGACTGCCAGCGTCACCGACAGCGTGGGCAACAGTGCCTCAACCACGCACGATGTGCTGGTGGACAGCTCGCTGCCGGTTGTGATCATCAACGCGCTGGCGGGCGATAACATCGTTAACGCGGCGGAAGTGGCCACGGGGCAGACGTTGACCGGTAAGGTTACTAATGCTGCTTCAGGTGACACTGTCACTATTATTCTCGGCGGCCAGACCTACACCACCACGGTTCAGGACGATCTCACCTGGAGCCTGCCGTTAACCCAGAGCCAGTTAACCGCGCTTGGCAACGGCGAACTGACCGTATCGGCCAGCGTCACCAACGTGCACGGCAACACCGGCTCTTCCTCGCTGGACTTCACCATCGACGCCCAGCTGCCGGGCCTGCGTATTGATACGGTCGCAGGCGATGACGTCATCAATATCATCGAGCACGGTCAGAACCTGATTGTGTCGGGCACCAGCACCGATCTGGCGGCAGGCAGCACCGTTACCGTCACCATTAACGGCAAGGATTATTCCGCCTCGGTACTGGCGGACGGCACCTGGCAGGCGGCCGTGCCTGCGGCGGACGTCTCCCAATGGGCTGACGGTTCACTGACCATCAGCGCCAGCGCGCAGGACACCTCCGGCAACCCGGTCATGATTGGCACCGTCGTTGATGTGGATCTCAGCCCGGTCGCCATCAGCATTAACAGCGTGACCGCTGACAACGTGCTGAACGCGGCGGAAAAAGGTGAAGACCTGGTGCTCAGCGGCACCTCGGCCAACGTTGAGGCGGGACAGACCGTGATCGTTACCCTGGGCGGGAAAACGTATGCGGCGACGGTAGACGCCAACGGCGACTGGACCACCACCGTTCCGGCAGCGGATCTGAGCAGCCTGAAGGACGGCGATGCCAGCGTGCAGGTGAGCGTGACCAACGTTAACGGCAACAGCGCATCGGCGGGGCGCGAGTACAGCGTGGATACCACCGCGCCGACGGTCACCCTCAATACCATCAGCGGTGACAACATCCTGAATGCGGCAGAGGCGGCGCAGGATCTGACCCTCAGCGGTACCTCCACCGCCGAAGCGGGCCAGACGGTGACCGTGGCCTTCAATGGCAACACCTATACCGCGCAGGTGCAGGCAGACGGTAGCTGGACGCTCGACGTCCCGGCGGCAGATCTTGCGGGCATCGCCGACGGTAATGCCACGGTCACGGCATCCGTTTCTGATAAAGCCGGCAACCCGGCGAGCACCGATGCGGCCGTGCTGGTGGATACCACCGTGCCGCAGATCGTGTTTGACGTTGTGGCGGGTGATGACATCCTGAATATCGCCGAACACGGCCAGGCGCTGATCGTCTCAGGTAAGGTCACGGGTGCCCAGGCGGGAGACGTGATTACCGTCACCCTCAACGGCAAAGACTACACCGCCATGCTGGACGCCTCCGGGAACTGGAGCACCGGCATTCCGGCCACGGACGTCGGCGCGCTGGTAAGCGGCGATCAGACCCTCTCGGCAACGCTCACCGATAAAGCGGGCAACAGCACCACCGCCACGCATGATGTTACGGTCTCCCTGACCGCGCCGGTTATCGCCATCAACACCCTTGCGGGCGATGACGTGATTAACGCGATCGAAAAGGGCGACGATCTGCTGCTCTCCGGCACCAGCAATCAGCCGGACGGCACCACCATCACCGTAACCCTGAACGGTATCAGTTATACCGCCACCACCGACGCCAGCGGCAACTGGAGCATGACCGTTCCGGCAGCCAACGTCTCGGCGCTGGGTGAAGCCAGCTACACCGTGACGGCGAGCGTGACCGATACGGCAGGCAACAGCGCGAGCGCAAGCCATAACGTGCTGGTGGACAGCGCGCTGCCAGTTGTCACCATTAATGCGGTTGCCACCGACGACGTCATTAACGCTGCGGAAGTGGCGTCTGGCCAGACGCTGAGCGGGAAAGTGAGCGGTGCCGCGAGCGGTGACACTGTCACGATTTCCATTGGCGGCAACAACTATACGACAACCGTTCAGGACGATTTAAGCTGGTCGGTGAATGTGCCGTCTGACGTGTTAACCGCCATTGGCAACGGGGATCTGACCGTGACGGCCAGCGTCACCAACGGCCACGGCAACACCGGTTATGGCGAGCGTGACATCACCATTGATGCCAACCTGCCGGGCCTGCGTGTGGACACCGTGGCGGGCGACGATGTGATTAACAGCATCGAGCACGGGCAGAACCTGATTATCACCGGTACCAGCGAGGGGCTGAGCGCTGGCTCGGCGTTGACGGTCACCGTCAACGGTAAAACCTACGCGGCCACGGTGCTGGCAGACGGCACCTGGACGGCAGCGATCCCTGCCGCAGATGTCAGCGCGCTGAATGCGGGCACGGTCACCGTGACCGTTGACGGCCAGAGCAGCGCCGGTAACCCGGTGACTATCAGCCATGACGTGACCGTGGATCTGGCGACGGTGGCTATCAGCATTGACGCCATTGCCACCGATGACGTGATCAATGCGGCAGAAAAAGGGGCGGATCTGGTGCTGTCCGGCTCCACCACTAACGTGGAAGAAAACCAGACGGTTTACATCACCTTCGGCGGTAAGTCTTACACCGCCACCGTGGATGCCAGCGGCAACTGGACCGCCACCGTACCATCGGCTGATTTGGGTAGCCTGAAAGATGGCGACGCCAGCGTGCAGGTGAGCGTCACCAACGTCAATGGCAACAGCGCGTCGGCAGGCCGCGAATACAGCGTGGACGCTACCGCGCCGACGGTTTCCATTGAGATTGTCAGCGATAACAACATCATCAACGCGCTTGAAGCGCAGCAGGATCTGGACATCAAGGGTGTGACCAACGCCGAAGCGGGCCAGACCATTACCGTGACCCTGAACGGCGTGGATTACACCACCACCGTACAGGCCAACGGCAGCTGGAGCGTTACCGTGCCGTCTGCGGACCTGAGCAGCATGGTGGACGGCAACTACACCATCAGTGCCGCCGTCTCCGATAAAGCGGGCAACCCGGCCTCTGCGGATCGCGACGTGCTGGTGGATATCACGGTTCCGCAGTTGACCATTAACACCGTGTCCGACGACGACGTGATCAACAGCGCCGAGCATGCGCAGGCCCTGATGGTGACCGGTTCCGTGACCGGCGCCGAAGCGGGCGATGTGGTTACCGTCACCATTAACAACAAATCGTATACCGCCACCGTGGATGCCTCAGGCAACTGGAGCGTGGGGGTACCTGCGGCGGACGTCAGTGCGCTGACCGCGGGCGATTACACCATCACCGCCGCGTTGACTGATAAAGCCGGTAACAGCAATAGCGCGACCCATGACGTGGAGGTGAACCTGACCGCCCCGGTGCTGACCATCGATACCGTGTCCGGTGATGATGTGATCAACAGCACCGAGAAAACGCAGGATCTGACCATTACCGGTACGGCCACCGGCCTGACGGCAGGTGCGGTTGTTACCGTGATGCTCAACGGCAAAGCGTATAGCGCGACGGTGGATGATAACGGTCTCTGGAGCACCACCGTTCCGGCGAGCGAGGTGGGGCAACTGGGTGAAGCGCTTTACAGCGTCACCGCGTCAGCCACGGACAGCGTCGGCAACAGTGCCAGTACCTCGCACACCGTGAACGTGGAATCCGTTCTGCCGGGGGTGATCATCAATACCGTCGCGGGTGACGACGTCATTAACGCGGCAGAGCTGGCAACCGGGCAGACCATCAGCGGTACCGTGGTGAATGCCGAAGCGGGCAATACCGTGACCGTGACGTTGGGAGGCAACACTTACACGGCCACGGTGCAGAGCGATCTCACCTGGTCTGTCAACGTGCCGGAATCGGATCTGACGGCGCTGGGCAACGGCGAACTGACGGTGAGCGCCAGCGTGACCAACAATGTGGGCAACAGCGGCTCCGCTGAGCGCGATATTGCCATCGATGCCAATCTGCCGGGCCTGCGTGTGGACACCGTGGCGGGCGATGATGTGATCAACACCATCGAGCACGGGCAGAACCTGATTATCACCGGCTCCAGCGACGGTCTGACGCCGGGTACGGGGTTAACCGTCACCGTAAACGGCAAAACCTACCCGGCGACGGTGCTGGCCGACGGCTCCTGGAGCGCAGCGGTTCCGGCGGCGGACGTCGGGGCGCTGGCTGCAGGCACGGTCACTGTGACCGTTGAAGGTCAGAGCAGCGCGGGTAACCCGGTCTCCATCAGCCACGATGTCACGGTGGATCTGGCAAGCGTCGCCATCAGCATTGACGCCATTGCCAACGACGACGTGATTAATGCGGCCGAGAAGGGCGCGGATCTGGTGCTCTCCGGCAGCACCTCGAACGTGGAAGCGAACCAGACCGTCACGATTACCTTCGGCGGCAAGAGCTACACTGCCACCGTGGGGACAGACGGTAAATGGACCGCCACCGTGCCAGCGGCGGATCTTGCCGGTCTGAAAGACGGCGACGCCAGCGTGCAGGTGAGCGTTACCAACGTCAATGGCAACAGCGCGTCGGCGGGTCGCGAGTATAGCGTGGACGCCACCGCGCCATCCGTGACCATCAACACCCTTGCAACGGACGACATTCTTAATGCCGCAGAAGCACAGTCTGACCTGATCGTCTCCGGTACCAGTACCGCGGAAGCGGGCCAGACGGTGACCGTGAGCCTGAACGGCAAGGACTACACCGCAACGGTCGGTTCAGACGGTCACTGGACGCTGAACGTCCCGGCGGCGGATTTGGCAGGTTTAGCCGACGGCAGCGTGACCGTTACCGCATCGGTCAGCGACAAGGCGGGTAACCCGGCGTCGGTTGATCACAATCTGACGGTGGACGTGACCGTGCCTCAGGTGACCATCAGCACCATCGCGGGCGATGACGTCATTAACATCGCAGAACACGGACAGGCACAAATCATCAGCGGCATTGCGACCGGCGCGGCGGCGGGCGATAAGGTCACCGTGACGATTGGCGGCCAGAGCTACACCACCGTGCTGGACGCGGCGGGCAACTGGAGCGTGGGGGTCCCGGCCAGCGTCATTTCCGGCCTCAGCGACGGCAGCGTGACCGTGACTGCGTCAGTCACTGACGCGGCGGGCAATACCGGCACCGGCACCCATAGTGTGACCGTCGATACCGGTCTGCCTTCGGTTAATTTCAACGCCATCAGCGATGACAACGTCCTGAACGCGGTGGAGAAAGGCCAGGATCTGAACGTCAGCGGCACCAGCGCCAACCTGGCAGAAGGCACCGTGGTGACCGTGACCCTGAACGGTAAAAACTACACGGCCACCACGGCGGCAGACGGTACCTGGAGCCTGACGGTTCCGGCCGCCGACCTGGCGGGTCTGGGTCAGGCGAACTACACCCTGAACGCGACCGCCACCAACGGCGTGGGCAACAGCGTGAGCAACAGTGCGAACCTGCTGGTCGACACCGCACTGCCGACCGTCACCATCAACACCGTGGCGGGCGACAACGTGATTAACGCGGCGGAAGTGGCGGCAGGCCAGACCATCAGCGGCACCGTGGCGAATGCCGAAGCGGGCAACACCGTAACCGTGACGATTGGTGGCAACAGCTACACCGCGACGGTGCAGAGCGATCTGAGCTGGTCCGTAAGCGTGCCGTCCGACGTTCTGACCGCGCTCGGCAACGGCAGTCTGAGCGTGAGCGCGACCGTCACCAACAGCCACGGCAACACCGGTACGGGCGAACGTGACATCACCATCGACGCTAACCTGCCGGGCCTGCGTGTGAACACCGTGGCGGGCGATGATGTGATCAACACCATTGAGCACAACCAGAATCTGATTATCACCGGCTCCAGCGACGGGCTGACCCCAGGCACCGCACTGACCGTGACCGTCAACGGGAAAGACTATTCTGCAACGGTGCTGGCGGACGGCACCTGGAGCGCGGCGGTCCCGGCGGCGGACGTGAGCACGTGGCCGGAAGGCACCGTGAAGATCAGCGTCACCGGCGACAGCACGGCGGGTAACCCAATTACCATCAGCCATGATGTCACCGTGGATCTGGCAACGGTGGCCATCAGCATCAATGCCATTGCCTCCGACGACGTGATTAACGCGGCGGAGAAGGGCCTGGATCTGGTGCTCTCTGGCGCCACCACCAACGTGGAAGCCGGGCAGACCGTCACCCTGAGCATGGGCGGTAAAATCTATACTGCGCAGGTCGATGCCGATGGCAACTGGACCGCTACCGTGCCAGCGGCGGATCTTGCTGGTCTGAAAGACGGCGACGCCAGCGTGCAGGTGAGCGTCACCAACGTCAATGGCAACAGCGCGTCCGCAGGTCGCGAGTACAGCGTGGACGCCACCGCGCCGTCCGTGACCATCAACACCCTTGCGACGGACGACATTCTTAATGCCGCAGAAGCACAGGCCGACCTGACCGTCTCCGGTACCAGCACCGCGGAAGCGGGCCAGACGGTGACCGTGAGCCTGAACGGCAAGGACTACACCGCAACGGTCGGTTCAGACGGTAACTGGATGCTGAACGTCCCGGCAGCGGATCTGGCGGCGCTCAGCGACGGCAGCGTGACCGTCACCGCATCGGTCAGCGACAAGGCGGGTAACCCGGCGTCGGTTGATCACAATCTGACGGTGGACGTGACCGTGCCTGAGGTGACCATCAGCACCATCGCGGGCGATGACGTCATTAACATCGCAGAACACGGCCAGGCACAAATCATCAGCGGCATTGCCACCGGCGCGGCGGCGGGTGATAAGGTCACCGTGACGATTGGCGGCCAGAGCTACACCACCGTGCTGGACGCGGCGGGCAACTGGAGCGTGGGGGTCCCGGCCAGCGTCATTTCCGGTCTCAGCGACGGCAGCGTGACCGTGACTGCGTCAGTCACTGACGCGGCGGGCAATACCGGCACCGGCACCCATAGTGTGACCGTCGATACCGGTCTGCCTTCGGTTAATTTCAACACTATCAGCGATGACAACATCCTGAATGCGGTGGAGAAAGGCCAGGATCTGAACGTCAGCGGCACCAGCGCCAACCTGGCAGAAGGCACCGTGGTGACTGTTTCCCTGAACGGTAAAAACTACACGGCCACCACGGCGGCAGACGGTACCTGGAGCCTGACGGTTCCGGCCGCCGACCTGGCGGGGCTGGGACAGGCGAACTACACCCTGAACGCGACCGCCACCAACGGCGTGGGCAACAGCGTGAGCAATACGGCGAACCTGCTGGTCGACACCGCACTGCCGACCGTCACCATTAATACCGTGGCGGGCGACAACGTGATTAACGCGGCGGAAGTGGCGGCGGGCCAGACCATCAGCGGCAGCGTGGCGAATGCCGAAGCGGGCAACACCGTAACCGTGACGATTGGCGGCAACAGCTACACCGCGACGGTGCAGAGCGATCTGAGCTGGTCCGTAAGCGTGCCGGAGTCGGTCCTGACCGCGCTGGGCAACGGCGATTTAACGGTATCAGCGACCGTCACCAACGGCCACGGCAACACCGGTACGGGCGAACGCGATATCACCATCGACGCCAACCTGCCGGGTCTGCGTGTGGACACCGTGGCGGGCGACGATGTGATCAATAGCATCGAACATGGTCAGAACCTGATCGTCACCGGCTCCAGCGACGGGCTGGCGGCGGGCACAACGCTCACCGTGACCCTGAATGGCAAAACCTATGCGGCTTCCGTGCTGGCAGATGGTACGTGGAGCGCGGCGATCCCGGCCGCAGACGTCGGGGCGCTGGCTGCTGGTACGGTCACCGTCACCGTTGCAGGCCAGAGCGCAGCAGGCAACCCGGTGACCATCAGCCATGACGTCACGGTCGATCTGACCGCGGTCGCCATCAGCATTGACACCATCGCCACCGACGACGTGATTAACGCGGCGGAGAAAGGTGCGGATCTGGTGCTCTCCGGTAGCACCAGCAATGTGGAAGAAAACCAGACCGTTACCGTCACCTTTGGCGGCAAGTCTTATACCGCCACCGTCGATGCCGACGGCAACTGGACCGCCACCGTGCCGTCCGCGGATCTCGCGGGCCTGAAAGACGGCGATGCCAGCGTGCAGGTGAGCGTCACCAACGCGCACGGCAACAGTGCGTCCGCAGGGCGTGAGTACAGCGTAGATGCCACCGCGCCAGGCGTCACCATTGATACGGTTGCTGGCGATAACGTCATAAACGGCAGCGAAGCATCCGCTGGTGTGACTGTCTCCGGCACGACCACGGCAGAAGCCGGGCAGACGGTTACCGTGACGCTGGGCGGCAACAGCTATACCGCCCAGGTACAACCGGATGGCACCTGGAGCGTCAACGTACCTTCCGCCGATCTGTCCGCACTGGCTGATAATGGCTATACGGTGCAGGTGAGCGTCAGCGATACGGCGGGTAACCCGGGCAGCGCGAACAAAGCGATTACGCTGGATACCACACCGCCGACCGTCAGCTTTAACGTGGTGGCGGGCGATGATGTCATCAACAGCGTGGAACATGCGCAGGCGCAGATCGTCAGCGGCACGTCCACCGGCGCGAACGTAGGCGATAAGGTCGTCATCACCTTGGGTTCAAACCAGTACACCACCACCGTTGATGCCAGCGGTAACTGGAGCGTGGGCGTACCGGCGAGCGTGATTTCTGCGCTCAATGACGGCACCGTGACCCTCAGCGCAACCATCACCGACAGCGCGGGCAACAGCAGCACCCAGACCCACGACGTGGTGGTCAATACTGCCTCCGTGGCGCTGACGGTTAATACCCTCAGCGGCGATGACGTGATCAACGCAGCAGAAGCCACTACGTCTCTGGTGATTAACGGCTCCAGTGCTCAGTTTGCCAGCGGCACGGTGGTGACCGTGACCCTGAACGGCAAGAGCTATACGGCCACCATTCAGAGCGACGGCAGCTGGAGCACCACCGTACCGGCAGCCGATGTGGGTGCGCTGGCCGATGGCGCAAACTATCAGGTAGCGGTTTCGGCGCAGGACAGCGCGGGCAACAGCGCTTCGGCAACGCACAGCATCAGCGTGGACACCACTGCGCCGGTGGTGAGCATTGCAACGCTGTCGGGCGATGACGTGCTGAACGCAGCGGAAGCGCAGCAGCCGCTGACCGTGCACGGCTCCTCCAGTGCAGAGGCGGGCCAGACCGTCACCGTGACCCTGGGCGGCAAAACCTACACTGCCACCGTGGCGAATGACGGCACCTGGACGCTGGATGTTCCGGCCACTGACCTGGCTGCACTCAGCCAGGGCGCGCTGACGGTGACCGCGTCGGTCAATGACAAAGCCGGTAATCACGGCCAGACCACGCACACCTTAACGGTGGACACCGTCGCGCCGGCCGTCACCATCAGCACCGTGGCCGATGACGATATTGTCAACAACGCCGAGCAGCTGGCCGGCCAGACCATCCGCGGCACCACTACGGCGGAACAGGGCCAGACAGTGACCGTCTCCTTTAACGGCCACAGCTATCAGGCGACCGTCGCGGCAGACGGTACGTGGTCGGTCTTCGTACCGGGCCGAGATTTCCTTGGCCTGAGCGACGGGGATTACACCCTTACCGCCTCGGTGAGCGATAAGGCGGGCAACCCGGGCAGCGCCACGCACGACGTGACGCTGAACGGCGAAGTACCGACGATCGTTATTAACACCTTTGCCCAGGACGACATCGTCAGCGCCGCCGAACACGGTACGCCGCTGGTGATCAGCGGTACTACCGACGCGCCAGCGGGCCAGACGGTGACGGTGACCCTGAACGGCAAGTCCTATACGACGACCGTGCAGAATGACGGCAGCTGGAGCTATACGCTCGGCAGCGCAGATGTTTCCGCGCTGGCAGACGGCGGCGCGTATGTCATTAACGCGCAGGTGAGCAACACCATCGGCAACAGCGCCAGCGACAACCACACCGTTACCGTGGATCTGACTGCGCCGTCGATGGGGATCAGCATTGATTCCCTGCAAAACGACACCGGTCTGAGCGCGAGTGATTTCATCACCAACGACAGCCAGATTATCCTCAACGGTTCCCTGACCGCGCAGCTCGGCAACAACGAGAAGGCGCAGATCAGCCTGGACGGCGGGGCCACGTGGAGTGATCTGAGCGTCACCGGCACGACCTGGCGCTACACCGATAGCCGCACTCTGACGGACGATACGTACCAGTACCAGGTGCGGGTGATCGATAACGCGGGCAACGTGGGGGCAACGGACAGCCAGGACGTAGTGATTGATCTGACCGCGCCTGTGGCAACGAGCATTACGGTTGACTCCATCTCCCAGGATACCGGTCTGTCCGACAGCGACTTTATTACCAGCGATACGCAGATCAGCCTGAAAGGGACGCTGGGCGCGGCGCTGGGCAGCGGTGACCACGTCCAGATCAGCCTCGACGGCGGCCAGAACTGGACCGATGTTAGCGTCAGCGGTTTGAGCTGGACCTATGTGGATGGCCGTACGCTGGCCGACGGGGATTACAACTACCAGCTGCGCGTCATTGATGATGCGGGGAATATCAGCGCTACCGTAAGCCAGGTAGTGACCATCGATACCGTTGTGCCGGACGCCAGCAAAACGATCGCCATCGACAGCATCAGCGATGACACCGGCCTGAGCAACAGCGACTTTATCACCAGCGATACCTCGCTGACGCTGCACGGCTCGCTCGGCGCGACGCTGGCCGACGGGGAATATGCCCAGATCAGTATTGACGGCGGCGTGACCTGGCAGAACGTGATTGTCACTGGCAACAACTGGTACTACGTGGATGGCCGCACGCTGGCTAACCAGACCTACGACTACTACGTTCGCGTGGTGGATGCCGCAGGTAACGTGGGTGCCAGCACCCATCAGCAGGTCACCGTTGACACGGTGGCCCCGGATGCGGCGATCACGGTGAGCGTGGATAACATCACCGTGGATACCGGCTTCGACAATAACGACTTCCTGACCAGCTCGACATCCTACACCCTGCACGGCACGCTCGATGCTGAACTGGGGGCGGGTGAGTACGTTCAGGTGAGCATGGATGGCGGCACCACCTGGGTCTACGCCACCGTGAGCGGCACGCAGTGGAGCTATAACGACACGCGCACGCTGACCGACGATAGCTACAGTTACCAGGTACGTGTTGTCGACCAGGCGGGGAACGTCGGGGCTACCACGTCGCAGGTGGTAACGGTGGATACGCAGGCGCCGCAGTACGGCGTCACTATCGACAGCATCAGCGACGATACCGGACAGTCCGGCAGTGATTTCATCACCATGGACACCACGCTGACCATTAACGGTTCGCTCGGTAGCGCGCTGGCAGACGACGAGCGCGTGCAGATCAGCCTCGACGGCGGGAATACGTGGGTTGACACCACGGTCACCAACCAGCGCTGGAGCTACACCGATACCCGCGATCTGGATGACGGGAACTACACCTACCAGGTGCGGATTATCGACCAGGCGGGTAACGTTGGCTCCACCGCGTCGCAGGTGGTGACGGTCGATACTACGCCGCCAACCACCGTGGGTACCGTGGTGAGCTACACCGACGGTGAAGGCGAGCGTCAGGGCACGTACGGTACGTCGGTGGCGACGGATGATACCTCACCGCTGATCAACGGCACGCTGAACCGCGCCCCGGACGACGGCGAAATTGTGCAGCTCTATCGCGACGGCATTCTGCTTGGTCAGGTAACCATGAACGGCAGCGCCAGCTGGTCCTTCCAGGACAACGGCCTGAGCGATGGCAACCACACCTACATTGTGCGCGTCACCGACAAAGCCGGTAACTACACGGAATCGGACGGGTTTGTGCTGAATGTCGATACCAGCGTGCCGACCACCACGGCGGCAATTACCGCCCAGACCACCTCCGATACCACGCCGATTGTCAGCGGTACGGTATCCGCAGACCTGGTGAACGGTGAATACCTGGTGGTGACGGTGAACGGGAAAACCTACACCTCCCAGACCGGCGGTGCGGTCGTGGTCGATCCGGATCACAACACCTGGTATCTGCAGATCCCGGACAGCGATGCGCTGGGCGTGGCGAGCTATAACGTCACCGCTCAGGTGAAGAGCAGCGCGGGCAACGGTAATACCACCGGTATTGCCAACGGCAGCCTGGTGATTGATACCACCACCGTGAATACCGACTGGGCGACCACGGCGGGTAACCTGAATAACTCGACCATGACCGTCGGCACGAACAGCAGCGGCCTGTGGAATATCATTGCTAACGGCCAGTCTTACTCCAGCAGCGATAGCTCGACCTATGCCGGCAATACGCTGAGCAACACCCGTGGCTATTACGTGGTGAGCCAGACCGCCGCCGACTTTGACCGTAACGGCACGCAGGATATCTTTGCGACGGAGAACACCTACGCGGGTTCTACGCAGGTGATGTGGACCTACGATGGCAGCACCTATAACGCCAGCCAGCTGGCGATGGGAACCACCATCTGGTACGGCGGCGTGGTGGCGTACGACAAAAACGGGGATGGTTACCTGGATCTGGCGTACGGCGATGCGGGTATGGACTCATTGACCTATCTGGTGAACAACAACGGCGTCCTGTCGCCGGATGGCACCGGCGGTGAAGGTGGGTTCTACGGTCAGTTTGACTCCGGACGTGAAATCTCCGGTGTCGACCTGAACAACGACGGCACCGTAGACATTGTGCAGCACACCAACCGCAGCGGCGCGTACTCGTTAACGGTGATTAATAACAACGGCAACGGTACGCTCTCCATCGGCCAGAACCTGACCAACGTGTTTGTGGTTAACGCGGCGAATACCACCACGGCAGCCTCCATGACGTGGGCGGACTTCAACGGCGATGGCTACATGGATCTGTACTTGGGCAGCAGCTACAACAACACCGGCGGGGTGATCTACTACAACAACGGTGCAGGACAGCTGTCCACGACCAAGAGCGCGGTAGAAGCCTCTAACGCCACGGCGGGGTATCTGTCGGTGGCGGTGGACTGGAACGGTGACGGGCAGATGGACATCATCAAGCTCAGCACCTACGGCGCGTCACAAACCGCGACCCTGTTCACCAACAACGGTTACGGTTCCACCTGGACCTCGAGCCAGCTGGCGTCTGGGCTTGCCAACGTCACCGGCGTGGCTGCGGTGGATTACAACTGGGACGGCGCACAGGATCTGCTGGTGTCGCAGCAAAACGGCAAAGTGGTGCTGGTGCAAAACAGCAAAACCATTGCCGACGGCACCGCGATGCACCTGCACATTGTCGACAGTGAGGGTATCAACGCTTACTACGGCAACACGGTCAATCTGTATAACGCCGCGGGTGTGCTGGTGGCCTCGCAGATCATCAACGCCCAGTCCGGTATCGGCTCGAACGATACCTCTGCGCTGGTGAGTTTCTACGGGCTGGATCCGAATGAGACCTACTCGGCTGAGATCGTCAAGATCACTAACGGCGTGTCGGATAACGTCACCTGGAGCGGCCTGGAGGCGGGCAACGGTAAGGAGGGCTACGTGCTCACTGCCGAAGCGGCCACCGGCGGCCACAGCGGAACGATTACCGGCACCGGGTATAACGACACCTTTATTGCAGAGGATGGCACCTATACCTATAACGGTTCCGGCGGCTGGAATACCCATTCCGACTATGACACCTGGAGCAACACCGGTGGGATGGACGTGGTGGATTACCGTAACGCAACGTCCGGCATTACCGTTGATTTACGCCTCTCCACGGCGCAGGACACCGGGTTTGGCACCACGCGGTTGTTGAACATTGAAGGGATCAACGGCTCGGACTTCGACGATGTCATTACCGGCAACAGCGGTGATAACCAGTTCGAAGGCCGGGGCGGAAACGACACCTTCAATATCGGCAGCGGCGGCCACGACACGTTGCTCTATAAGCTCATCAACGCGTCGGATGCCACGGGTGGTAACGGTCACGATGTGGTGAACGGCTTTACCGTCGGCACCTGGGAAGGCACGGCGGATACGGACCGTATCGACCTGCGCGATCTGCTCTCCGACAGCGGTTATACCGGCACGGGTTCGGCGAGCTATGTGAACGGGGTGGCAACGCTGGACAGCAGCGCGGGGAACATCACCGATTACATCCGCGTGGTGCAAAACGGCAGCAATACCGAAATCCAGGTTGACCTCGACGGTACGGGCGGTCAGTTCTCGCCTACCACGCTGGTGACCCTGAACGGCGTCCAGACGGATCTGGCGACGCTGCTGGCCAATCATCAACTGTTAATTGCGTAAAACCCTGCCGCGGGGAGCGATCCCCGCGGCCTTTTGCGTTTCTTTAGACGACTTGCGTTAACCCGGAGATTATGAAGACACATCCACAGTACGAACCTTGGTTGCAGGGCATGCTCATCATCGCGAAGCACTATCGGCTGGATTTTTCGGCGGAGCATGTTCGGGTCACGATTAACCATGAAAGCCAGTCCCCGCGCCAGCTGGTGCTGGAGGAGATGGCGCGCCAGCTTGGGCTTGGGATGCGTAAGGTGGAAGCAGACGCCGTCTCCCTCGACCCGTGGCGTTTACCGCTGCTGGCGGAGTTCACTGGCGGACAGATCGCGGTTATTAACCGCATGGACAACGACGGCAACGTCAGCCTGCAGTTCAGCGGCGATGGCGGGCTGGAGACAACATTAACGCGGGAAGCGCTCGGCGCACGGCTGAAAACGCTGCTGGTGTTGCGCCCGCTCGAATCCACGCCGGATGCCCGCGTGGATGATTACATCAAACCCTATGAGAAAAACTGGTTCTGGCAGCTGGCGCTGAAAGACTGGCGACGCTACAGCGACATCATGCTGGTGGCGCTGGTCGCGAACGTGCTGGCGCTCTCCGGCATGGTCTTCTCCATGCAGGTGTACGACAGGGTGGTGCCCTCGCAGTCTGAAGCCACGCTGTGGGTGCTGTTTGGCGGCGTCATGCTCGCCATCGTGTTCGAATTCATTATGCGTATGCTGCGCGTGCATATTTCGGATGTGGTAGGTAAGCGGGCGGATCTGCGGATCTCCGAGCGGGTGTTTGCTCACGCGCTGCGGATCAAAAACGGCGCCCGCTCTAAATCGACCGGGTCGTTTATCGCCCAGATCCGCGAGCTGGAGTCGGTGCGCGAGCTGATTACCTCCACCACCATTGCGGCGATTTCCGATCTGCCGTTCTTCCTGCTGTTTGTGTTCATTCTGTGGATGATTGGCGGTCCGCTGGTGCTGGTGGTTCTGCTTGCCGTGCCGCTGCTGCTGATCCCGGGCCTGCTGGTACAGCGCCCGCTGGGAAAACTCTCCAGCGAAGGGATGCGCGAATCCGCCATTCGTAACGCCACCCTGGTGGAGGCGGTACAGGGCATTGAGGACATCAAGCTGATGCGCGCCGAACAGCGTTTTCAGAATCAGTGGAACAACACCAACGATGTGGCGGCCACCGTCGGAATGAAACAGCGCTGGCTGACCGGGCTGCTCCTGACCTGGACGCAGGAGGTACAGTCCATAGTTTACGCGGTAGTGTTGCTGGTGGGGTGCTATCTGGTCATCAGCGGTGACATGACCACCGGTGCGCTGGTGGGGACCTCGATTCTGGCCTCGCGCACCATCGCGCCGCTCTCACAGATTTCGGGCGTGCTGTCCCGCTGGCAGTCGGCGAAGGTGGCGAGAAAGGGTCTGGACGACCTGATGCAGCGCCCGATTGACGATCCTCAGCAGGGTAAAAAGGTGCATAAAGCCCATCTGCGCGGGAACTATACCCTCGACGACGTGGGATTCTGGTACGACGACGAGGAAAAACTGACCGTGCTGCACATCAGCAAATTGCAGATCCGCGCCGGCGAACGGGTGGCGGTGCTGGGGCGCAACGGTTCCGGCAAAAGTACCTTGCTGCAGCTTCTGGCCGGGATGCAGGAACCGCAGCAGGGAAGCATTCTGCTGGATGATATTGCCTTAAATCATCTCGACACCGCCGATGTGCGCCGGGATATGCAGCTGCTCAGCCAGCAGGCGCGGCTGTTCTTTGGCTCTGTGCGCGACAATATTGTGATGGGCAACCCGCTTGCTACCGACGAGGAGATCCATCAGGCGCTGGTTAACAGCGGTGCGCTGGAGTTCGTGCGTAAGCAGAAAATGGGGCTGAACTACCTCATCAATGAAGGGGGGGCCGGGTTATCCGGCGGCCAGCGACAGGCGCTGTTGCTGGCGCGCGCCCTGATCACGTCGCCCAATATTCTTCTGCTGGACGAGCCTACCGCTTGGCTGGATGAGATGAGCGAAAAGCAGTTCATTCAGCACTTACAGCAATGGCTGGGCAAGCGCCGTACGCTGGTGGTGGCAACACACCGGCTGCCGATTCTGGATCTGGTTGACCGCATCATCGTGCTGGAAAACGGCAAGGTGGTGATGGATGGCCCGCGCGACGCGATCCTGCGTCAGCACGGTATGGCGCCGCAAAAGGGAGCGCAGCGTACCGTGACCATGAAACCGGCGGCCGTGGCCGAGGAGGGAATGGCATGAATGATCTATCCCGCTATAACAGCCGCCTGAAAGAGCCGCGTCTGCCGCGCTCAACATGGGTGGCCTGGTCGCTGTTCGCGCTGCTTGCGGCGTTTATCGCCTGGGCGAGTCTGTTCCAGCTTGATGAAGTCACCACCGGCAACGGCAAAGTGATCCCGTCTTCTCACGAGCAGGTCATTCAGTCGCTGGAAGGGGGCATTATCCATAGCCTGCTGGTACGCGAAGGTGACATCGTCGAGCGTGGGCAGCAGCTGGCTCAGCTTGACCGCACCAAAACAGAATCCAGCGTGCTGGAGAGTGAGTCTCGTCTGAATGCCGCGCTGGCCACGGCTGCGCGCCTGAAAGCGGAAGTGAACGACACGGAACTGACGTTTCCGCAAGAGCTGGATGACGACGTTGAACTGGTCAAACAGGAAACGGCGCTCTTCCAGTCCCGTCGCGAAAGCCTGGAAAAAGGGCTGGCCGGTTTGCGTCAGGGGGCTGAACTGGTCCAGCGCGAGCTGTCGTTAACCCGTCCGCTGGTTACTCAGGGGGCGGCGAGCAAGGTGGAGGTGTTACGTCTGGAGCGGCAAAAAAACGAGCTTGAGAACAAAATCACCGAAATGAAAAACCAGTATTACGTGCGCGCCCGTGAAGAGCTGGCGAAAGCGAATGCGGAGATCGAAGCCCAGCGCTCGGTCATGAAAGGGCGCGAGGATTCCCTGACCCGTTTGACCTTCAACGCGCCGGTGCGCGGGATTGTGAAGGACATCGACGTCACCACCGTCGGCGGCGTTATCCCGCCCAATGGGAAACTGATGAGCCTGGTGCCTCTTGACGATCAGATGGTGGTTGAAGCGAAAATTTCACCGCGTGATGTGGCGTTTATCCACCCCGGACAGAAAGCGCTGGTGAAAATCACCGCCTATGACTACTCGATTTATGGTGGACTGACGGGTGAGGTGACCATGATTTCACCCGATACCCTTCAGGATGAGGTCAAAAGAGACGTGTACTACTACCGCGTCTATATCCGTACTGACAGTAACCACCTGACCAATAAACAGGGCAAGGAATTTCCGGTGTTTCCGGGGATGATTGCGACGGTGGATATTAAAACGGGCAGTAAATCCATTCTGGATTATCTGCTGAAACCGCTGAACAAGGCGAAAGAGGCGTTGCGGGAACGCTGACGAACAGAAAAGGGCGCTCGGGAAACCGAACGCCCCAGGATTATACCGGGGAGGTTACATCCCCACCCTGGCGTCGCTCCTTCGGAACCACGTTGATGTAATGCGTGACATAGGCAAAATATAACCCGGCATAATTTTCGACGAGCTGCATAAATGCAGGATAAATGGTCATGCGGCCATCCCCTCTGTCTTTAAGATAACCTGCCTCTTGCGCGGATTTAATTATGCGCGCCACGTGGATACGTGAGACAAAAAACGCTTTCGCCAGCGTGCCGGGCGAATAATCAATTATCGCGCCATGTGCGGTTTTGTTTTTTATGGCCTGCAAATATAAATACAGCATAATCATTCGCCCTCCATCTTTATCAATAAATAACCCCACTTCCGGTAACACGGCTTTGAAGGTTAATCCGCGAAACAGATACTCAGCCGCCCGGCGGAAAAAGTTATTTCTCAGAATATCGTTATCTAACAGGTTAAGGTCGATGTTAAATGTCGGGTAAAGAATACTGACAGGTATAAATGCGCCGCTCATGTAACGTTTTAGTTCATCCAGTCCTTTTTGCGTGGGGGCGATGCGCGTCTTTCGGCGATCCTCCATACAGCGCCAGGTCTTAATCCGTCCGGTAGTTCTCAGTAAGGTGATGATAGCAATAACGCTGTTGGGACTGGCGATTTTGTATCGCGAACATAATGCTTTTATCTCTGAAACAGATTCGGCCTGATTGCCGAATATAAAACAACACATGGCAAGAATAATATTGAATCGTGATTCCTGGAGCATTGTTTTGTAGAACAAGGGTTGTTTTTTATAGATGCTGTCATTGATTTTGTAGTGTTCTATTATTGCCTCGCTAAACCGCGGGTTGTTCTTAATAACATCCCTTCGATGTAGCAAGGCCCTGGATGAGATATGATTATCCATAGCATTTTCTCTTTTTGAGCAAGCCGACGTAATGAAGTGTCCAGACTTCTTTTTCGGAATTTTCATTATACCTTGCGGGGAAAATATTTTCCGTCGTTATTTGCAAAGATTGTTATATTTGCACAGCATATGGATCCAGGCGGTGATTAACGCAAAGATGTTGCAGGGCGAGACGTTGATAACGGTTTATTAACCTACGGGGGTAAGATAAAATTAACCTGTTACGCAGGTTATATTCAGGCTTGTGACATTTCCGCATGTTTTTAGTCTCGATGTGCTGGTCATTATTGACCAGGGCAACGGTGTTTTTGTACCCAGGAGCGCATTATGATTCAAAACAATTCTCACAATAATCATGATTGTCATGCACAGGAATTTGTTATTTCAGCCTGCAGTTTTACGTTCCAGGGGTACCGTCTGTTACTGAAAGAGCAGGGAGGAGTGGCGTCACAGGTGCGTTTTGAGGATGACATCGCAAATCGGGAAGATGTCTACACTATTATCAAAAATCAGGACGCTAAAATTACGGTCTTTCTCGGGGAAGAGATCGTGGATCTTTTGCAGAGCCTCAGGCACCTTGCCGATCTTCTTAACACGCTTCCCGTCATCCGCCCGGTCACTCTGTATGGCAATATACCTGACAGTTGGCTGTACGGGACCTTGCGTAGTTTATTGAATAACAATCAAAAATTATCTCTGATCCGCATCGCCAACAGCGGCGATATTATTGCGCGTGTCCAGAAAAAAAACGACGCATGCAGGGACAGATCTCGTTCATTGCAGGATCATCATGCGGACTGTAGCTTTAAAGACCGTCAAAAAGGGCTCACAAACAGAGAACTTGATGTCTTATTAAATTTCTACCGGGGCATGTCGGTAAATAAACAGTGCAAAAAATTTGGGCTGACGAATAAAACGGTATATACACATCGCAAAGCCGGTTTAAGAAAGCTGCAACTCATACAGTTGTGGTATAAAAATTCTCAGGGTTTTTCTGCATCAGGGAGTGGGGAACGGCAGGGAAAAATAGAATCACTGTCCAGTGCTGAGGTGGATGTCTTTAATGCGCTGCTTAAAAGGGAGATATTTCCTGCGTATCAAATCATCACCGATGAAAATAAAAAAGGTGTTGGGTTTGAGATTTTATTACGCTGGAACAAGAACGGTAAAATTATCAAGCCTGCCCATTTTCTTACCGGGGTGAAAAATCGTGAGCTATGGTTGAATATCACGGCGCTGGTGCTTCATGCCGCTGTTTCTGGCATCAACAAATATAACGGGAAATATTATTTTTCGGTGAATATACCGCCGGAACTCGCGGCCGGAAATGCCTTGCCCGAGATGGCCAAAAAAGCCATCAAGATGCTGCTTAAACCCCAGTGGGCCGGGAACCTGGTCTTTGAATTTGCTGAAGATATTGATGTGACCAAAGATAAAACCATCCCTGAAACCATGCGTCGCCTGCGCAGTACGGGGTGTCGGTTATTCCTGGATGATTGCTTCTCCAGCCATCAAACCATGTTTCCGGTGAGGCAGGTTCATTTTGATGGTTTAAAGCTTGACCGGGATATTGTCGGAAAGTTTGTCGCTAATGACAATGATTACAAACTTATCAAAGCGATTCAGATATACAGTGACATGACCGGTAGCGAATGTATTGCAGAGGGGGTGGATAGCGAAGAGAAATTTGAAAAGCTGGTGGCGTTAGGCGTAAAAAGTTTTCAGGGATATTATCTTTCCCGCGCCGTGAAGGAGGAGGAGTTAGATCGCATGGTAAGATTGTTTAGCTAATAAAAATAAGGCCCCGTGGGGCCTGAGATTATTTACGGCCGAGTAACAGGCCCAGAACAATACCCACTGCACCAGCCGCAATCAGGCCGGTTAACGGGTTATTTCTGACTGCCTCAGTGACATCAGAAACGGCATCACTGGCCTGCGCAGCATATTTTCGTGCTGCCCCTTTCACCTGATGTTTAGGGGAGTCAACGAATTCACCAAACTGCTGCTGAGCAGAGCCCGTCAGTTCGTCGAGTTTATTTTTGGCTTTATCACCAGCATACTGTGCATTTTTATCAGCGTCGAAATCAGACATTGTTACCTCCTTTTGTGGATAATTAAAGGATAGCCGCTATTTCAACATCTGAGAGCCGTAATGCGGATTCTGGCGCGTTTTAGGATATGTCTCCCTTCGCGCCGCCTTACTCGTCAGACTCGTCTTTGCCGTAAAACAGTTTGCCAATTTTGATGAGAGGACGCCCTTGCGACTTGCGGTGAAGGTTGCTGTCACGCAGGGAATATACGCACCCGCAGTACTCCTGCTGATAGAACTGTTCGCGCTTGCTGATCTCAATCATCCGCGACGATCCGCCTTGCTTGCGCCAGTTATAATCCCAGTAGACCATGCCCGGATAGTGGGCTGCCGCGCGCTGACCACAGTCGTTAATCTGCTGCATATTCTTCCAGCGCGAGATGCCAAGGGAGCTACTGATCACACTGAAACCATTTTCCGCCGCGTATAACGCCGTGCGTTCGAAACGCATATCGAAACACATGGTGCAGCGGATCCCACGCTCAGGCTCCCATTCCATCCCTTTTGCGCGTTCAAACCAGTTGTCCGTATCGTAATCCGCATCAACAAAGGGCACGCCGTGTTTTTCCGCAAAACGAATATTCTCTTCCTTACGGATGAGGTACTCCTTTTGCGGGTGGATATTGGGGTTATAGAAGAAGATGGTGTAATCAATGCCCGAGGCCTGAATGGCCTCCATTACCTCGCCGGAGCAGGGCGCGCAGCAGGAGTGCAGCAGCAGTTTGTCAGCGCCGTTTGGCAGGGTAAGTTGAGGACGAATGAAGGGGGCTGTGCTCATGGTATTCAACAATATGTTAATGAAATTTATGGAATTGTAGCATAGATCCCGCACAGCCGGGATCTCTGCACAGCGCGCGCCGTTTACCCGGCAAATTTCAGCAGCGCTTCTCCATCCAGGCGATAGCGCACCCACTCGGACTGCGGGAGCGCGCCAATGCTCAGGTAGAAGTCGATTGCCGGCTGGTTCCAGTCCAGTACGCTCCATTCCAGACGACCACACTGGCGTTTTACGGCGAGCTGCGCGATATGTTTCAGCAAGGCTCTTCCCGCGCCTTTACCGCGATAATCCGGGGATACATACAGGTCTTCCATATAGATACCGTTGCGGCCAAGCCAGGTTGAATAGCTGGTGAAGAACACGGCATAGCCAGCGATCTTACCTTCATACTCCGCGATCAGCGCTTCGGTTTTACTGTCTGCGCCAAAGAGGGTTTCGCGGATCTCGTCCGGCGTGGTAATCACTTCTTCCGGCGCTTTTTCATAGACCGCCAGCTCATAAATCATGGCGTAAATGGCCGCCGCATCCTCGGGGCGGGCCTGACGAATAGTAATGCTCATGGTATTTCCTGCATGTTTTGCGATTGATGGCGCTAAGCATACGGAGTATTGTCCGAAGAATTAAGTGCAATGAAATCAACAAATGATGAATATTATGCATCCGGCCCTGAGACGCCTTGATTTAAACCTGCTGCCCGTTTTCGACGCCATTTACCGTCACCGTTCGGTTCGCCTGGCCGCCGATGAGTTAGCGATGAGCACATCGGCACTGAGCCATGCGCTGTCACGTTTGCGAACGACGCTGAATGATCCGCTATTTTTCCGGGAAGGGCATCGCATGTCACCCAGCGTGTATGCCACACAGCTCGCGCCGTCCATTGCATCTGCTTTGTCGTTTCTTAATCATGAGCTTACCCCGCAGCCGGAGTTTGAAGCGGCCAAAAGTAGCGAGAGCCTGCACATTGCGATTACAGATTTTACCGCGCTTTGTATTTTCCCGGCCCTGATGCACACGTTGCAGGATGCCGCGCCGGGTTTGCGTTTTGAGCTGCGCTATCTGCCACACAGCCCCGCGCTGACGGAGCTGCTGGCAGGCGAAGTGGATCTGGCGCTTGGTTTCAGCACGGCGGAGGAGATCCGCCATCCTGAACTGGAGGAGATAAGCTGGCTTGAAGATGAGTATGTGGTCATCAGCAACGCAAGCCGGACGCGTCTGACGCTGGAGGATTATCTCGCGGCCCGCCATCTGGTGGTCACCCCCTGGAATGAGAAGCAGGGCGTGCTGGATTTACGGCTGGAGGAGTTGGGCTATACCCGGCACATTGCGATCAAAACCCCGTCAATGCTCAGCGCACCGTTTATCGTTGCGCAAAGCGATCTGCTGATGGCTATTCCCCGGTATGCAGCCGAAAAGATGAAGGCGGCCGTGAATATCAACATTTTTACCTTACCGTTCTCTATTCAAGAATTTGACGTGAAAATTTACTCCCATAAACGCAGCGGTCAGCGGGGCGCAACCCGCTGGCTGAAAGAAGAGTTGCATAGATTAGCAATAGAAATGAAGGCCGGGTAAGCGCAGCGCCAGTCGGCAGAAAGGGGCATGTCGTTGCGCGACTGCAATGACCGGTATCATCAGGAGACTGAAATGAAATCAGATGTTAATGTTTTACTCAATAAAATCATTGAGTTGCTTGTTTCATGTAATGAAAGTGTTTGGTCAAAGAAACTCATCTATTTTCGCGAACAGCTGGACTCTGATTATGAGCAGGCCTTGTTAGGTATCAGGTCTATTTTCGCAGGGGCAGGGTCCTTTAACGACTTAATACTGCAAAATAACGGCAAAATGCTGCGAGAAGAGAACAACGCGCTTAATAGGTTACAAGATGAGCTATACAGCTTAACGAAAGCAGAGATCTCCGCGCGTAACATTTAAAGTCTAGTTAAAAGATGTGGTAGAAGACCTCTGCCACCAGTTTGAATAAAAGTATAACTAATACCAAACCAAATGATTAATAACGTATGTTATCTGAGATATGGCCTCGCGCCTGCCGCAAGTCATCGACAGGCGCGCGGGGGCCGTAACTGATAGGGTTTCAGTTGGTATCTCAGTCTAATATATGTTAAGCATGCGGTCCCTGTAACAGGGGACAGCGGATCCAAAAGCTAACTTATTAAATGATTAGCTATCGCGGGGCACTCTTATTATCAAAGGGGTTGTCTCAAATCCGTGCGGGCATTTGCGCGCATTGCAATGCTCAGCGTATGAGCAGTCTTCAGAATCCAGGTTTTTATTAAAAGGACAGGCCATTTTGTTTTTTATTTCGTCCCACAGGTTCTCATTGTATGGCGAGACGTTATAAAGGGATATTTGGTTGAACACCCCATTTACAAAAATTCCATTTTTTGTTGTATGTATTCTGTCTCCGGGCAAAAGATAGATGTCACTCTCGTACCAAATTATTAATCTTAATAATTTCAAACCAACAATGTGCGAATAAACGATTCCTGTGTTAGGGCAAATGACAGAACTTAATACTCGCCACGACATCATACTCTTCTCCATAAGATATTTTTACCTGGATTTAGGTTTAGCACGTGATCAGACATCGATCAATGTTGTAACTCATTGATATTTATCGTTATTTTAAAGTGTTGTGATTTTTCTCTATATATAACAATGGCTTGCGCAATATGGTTTCGATAATTATTTTGAATTATATATCTTACATCAAAGAGGAGTGGTTTGATTTTGACCGTTTACAGGTTCTGAACGCCAAAAAATAAGATTTCGTAGAAGCCTTTATTATTAAGGAAAATTTAATCATGGCGGAAACCATTTCATTTCAACCTGTTACCAGGTTTAAGGTTTAGAAGGTTTTTTGAATTATTATCAATGCTGCTTATCGATTCCAGCGAATAAAGGGTACTGGTGACGCTTTTTTTTGGCTTAGCCATAGAAAATGGCTTAATTCGAATGTTGAGGCCAGCATTTCAAAGAGAAATTATTCAGAATTACTTATGTATGATAATGCGCTTCAAGAGCCTGATAACCCTATGAAAGCTGTTGTTTACATAATGTTGCTTTAAGGGGTACCATACCCCCCTATAGTATCAGGAGGCCGTATGCCGCACTCACCCGAAGATAAAAAACGTATCCTCACTCGCGTTCGTCGCATTCGGGGCCAGGTTGATGCCCTTGAACGCGCGCTGGAGTCGGGCGACCCCTGTCTGGCCATCCTGCAGCAAATTGCCGCCGTGCGCGGCGCTGCCAATGGCCTGATGGGCGAAATGGTCGAAATTCACCTCAAAGATGAGCTGGTAACGGGGGAAACCACGCCGGATCAGCGAGCCGTGCGCATGGCAGAAGTCGGCCATTTACTGCGCGCTTATCTAAAATAAACCCACACACCACACAATAAGGGAAGACACTATGAAATCTCGCGCAGCCGTCGCATTTGGCCCTGGCCAGCCGCTCAAAATTGTTGAAATCGACGTTGCACCGCCGAAGAAGGGCGAAGTGCTGATCAAAATTACCCATACCGGGGTGTGCCATACCGATGCCTTTACGCTGTCGGGCGACGATCCGGAAGGCGTTTTCCCGGCGGTGCTCGGCCATGAAGGGGGCGGTGTGGTGGTGGAAGTGGGCGAAGGCGTGACCAGCCTGAAGCCGGGCGACCACGTGATCCCGCTGTACACCGCAGAATGCGGCGAGTGTAAGTTCTGTAAATCCGGTAAGACCAACCTCTGCCAGGCGGTTCGCGCCACCCAGGGCAAGGGCCTGATGCCGGACGGTACCACCCGTTTCTCCTACAACGGCGAGCCGGTTTACCACTACATGGGCACCAGCACCTTCAGTGAATACACCGTTTGCGCGGAGATCTCACTGGCGAAGGTGAACCCGCAGGCGCCGCTGGATAAAGTCTGTCTGCTGGGCTGCGGCGTCACCACCGGGATTGGGGCAGTACACAACACGGCGAAAGTGAAAGAGGGCGACACCGTGGCGGTGTTCGGTCTTGGCGGGATTGGTCTGGCGGTGATTCAGGGCGCGGTCCAGGCGAAGGCCGGGCGGATCATCGCGGTGGATACCAACCCGGAGAAATTCAAACTGGCGGGTGAAATGGGCGCGACCGATTTCGTGAACCCGAAAGATCACGAAAAACCGATTCAGGAGGTCATTGTTGAGATGACCGACGGTGGCGTGGACTTCAGCTTCGAATGTATCGGCAACGTGAACGTGATGCGTTCCGCGCTTGAATGCTGCCATAAAGGCTGGGGCGAGAGCATCATCATCGGCGTGGCCGGTGCGGGTCAGGAGATCAAAACCCGTCCGTTCCAGCTGGTAACCGGGCGCGTATGGCGTGGCTCAGCGTTCGGCGGCGTGAAAGGGCGCACGCAGCTGCCAGGGATGGTTGAAGATGCAATGGCCGGGAAAATCCAGCTCGATCCGTTCATTACCCACCGTTTACCGCTGGAGCAGATCAACGAGGCGTTCGATCTCATGCACGAAGGTAAATCCATTCGTACCGTTATTCATTTCGGCGACAAGTAACTCTTACGCCAGCGGTTTTTCGCCGCTGGCGTTTCTTTAATAATCTTCTCTAAAGTGTGACCAGTGCGGCGTTTTTAGCCGTAATCTAAATCTCAGCCGTGCCGATGACTATTTAACAGGCGTGTTTTTACGCATCTTACCTACAAGAGAGTCGACGGTCATGGACAACACTACTTCGATGCCAGCGCAGCGCAAGCTGGGCTTCTTGCATCACATCAGGCTGGTTCCGCTGTTTTCCTCCATTCTCGGTGGCATTATTCTGCTATTTGCCTTGAGCGCAGGTCTGGCGGGGTATTTCCTTTTACAGGCCGACACCGATCAGCAGGATGTCACGTCTGAAATTCAGGTGCGTATGGGGCTGTCGAATAGCTCAAATCATCTGCGAACCGCGCGTATCAATATGATCCACGCCGGGGCGGCGAGCCGTATCGCGGAAATGGATGCGATGAAGCAAAACATCGCCGAGGCGGAAAAACGGATCAAGCAGTCTCAGGAAGGGTTTAATGCCTACATCAATCGCCCGATTCGTACGCCTGAGGATGAAGCGCTGGATGCCGATCTGAAAACACGCTATGACGCCTATATCGCAGGCCTGCAGCCGATGCTTAAGTTTGCAAAAAACGGCATGTTTGAAGCCATCATTAACCATGAAAACGAAAGCGCCCGCCCGCTGGATGACGCCTACAACGCCGTGCTGCTGAAGGCGATAAAGATCCGCACCGAGCGCGCGAACGCCCTGACGGTTAAGGCTCACAGCCGCACCCAACTGGGCCTGATGTTTATGGTGGGCGCGTTTGCCCTGGCGCTGGTGCTGACGGCCATGACCTTTGTCGTGCTGCGTCGCACGGTTATCACCCCGTTGCAGCGCGCCGCGAAACGCATTGAAAATATCGCCAAAGGCGACCTCACCATGCCGGACGATGTGGCCGGACGCAGCGAAATTGGCCGCCTGACACGCGACCTGCAAACCATGCAGCACTCGCTGGAGAACACTGTCGGTACCGTGCGTCAGGGGGCGGAAGAGATCTATCGTGGCACCAGCGAAATCTCCGCAGGCAACACCGACCTCTCTTCCCGTACCGAGCAACAGGCGGCAGCCATTGAGCAGACGGCAGCCAGCATGGAGCAGCTCACCGCAACGGTGAAACAGAACGCCGATAACGCGCACCATGCCAGCAAGCTGGCGGAAGATGCCTCCGGTAAAGCCAGCCGTGGCGGCCAGATGGTCTCCGGGGTGGTTAAAACCATGGGCAATATCTCTACCAGTTCGAAGAAGATTTCCGAAATTACTGCCGTGATTAACAGTATCGCCTTCCAGACCAATATTCTGGCGCTTAACGCGGCGGTAGAAGCGGCGCGTGCGGGTGAGCAGGGGCGCGGGTTTGCCGTGGTGGCAAGCGAAGTTCGTACTCTGGCAAGCCGCAGTGCGAATGCCGCTAAAGAGATCGAAAGCCTGATCAACGAATCCGTTTCGCTGATTGACCAGGGCTCGGGCGAAGTCGTCGCCGCCGGTAATACCATGAATGAAATCGTCGAAGCGGTTAAACGCGTCACGGACATTATGCTGGAGATCGCTGCCGCGTCTGATGAACAGAGCCGTGGTATTGAGCAGGTGAGCCAGGCGATTTCTGAGATGGATAAAGTGACCCAGCAGAACGCCTCGCTGGTGGAAGAGGCTTCCGCCGCGGCGGCGTCGCTGGAAGAACAGGGCGCGCGTCTGACCGAGGCGGTGGGTGCGTTTCGACTGAGCGGCGCGAAGCAAGGCCGGGCGGCAACGTCTGCGCCAGTGGCGAAGAATGCGCCGCTGCGTCCGGCGGCAGCGGTTTCCGGGGATAACTGGGAGACGTTCTGAGTGGCGTGTTGTGTCGGGTGGCGGCTTCGCCTTACCCGACCTACAAATAAAAAGGGACCTTTCGGTCCCTTTTTTCATCGCTTACTTTTTATCGGGTAACGCATACGCGATAACGTAATCACCGCGATCCGGTGACTGGCGGGCGCCGCCAGCGTTAATGACGATGTACTGTTTACCGGTTTTCGGTGAAACGTAGGTCATTGGCCCGGACTGGCTGCCGACCGGCAGACGGTCTTTCCAGATCTCTTTTCCGGTGGCGGTATCGAACGCGCGCAGGTAGAAATCCTGAGTGCCGGCAAAGAACAGCAGGCCAGACTGGGTGGAGAGTGACGCGCCAAGGGTTGGCATCCCGATAGGGATTGGCATATGCATGCGAATACCCAGCGGGCCGGTATCTTCCACGGTGCCTACCGGTACCTGCCACACCAGCTTGCCGGATTTCAGGTCAACCGCGGACATCGTGCCAAACGGCGGTTTCTGGCATGGAATACCCAGCGGTGACAGGAAACGCTCGCGCATGGCGCCGAACGGCGTGCCGTCCATGGGCACAATACCCATCTCAATCCCGCTGGCGTCTTTCGCCACGCTGGCACGCGGTACCATGTAGTTGGCCAGACCCAGGCGCATATCGTTGACGAACATCAGCCCGTTGTTCGGATCGACTGAGACGCTGCCCCAGTTCATCCCGCCCAGTGAGCCAGGGAACTGCAGGGAACGATCGAGACCCGGCGGGGTAAAGACCCCCTGATGGCGCATCTCTTTAAACTGGATGCGGCACAGCAGCAGGTCGACAGGCGTCGCGCCCCACATGTCGGACTCGGTCAGGGTCTGGTTGCCAATCATCGGCATACCGACGGAATACGGCTGCGTCGGGGAGTAGCGTTCGCCCTGCACGTTACCCGCCGGGACCGGACGTTCTTCCACTTTCGCCACCGGTTTGCCGGTTTCGCGGTTGAGCATAAAGATCATGCCCTGTTTACTGGTCTGCACCAGTACCGGCGTGGTTCCGCCTTTACCGTCTGGCAGATCGTACAGCAGCGGTTGAGAAGGCAGATCGAAGTCCCACAGGTCGTGATGGGTGGTCTGGAAATGCCAGCGGACCTGGCCGGTGGTGGCATCAACGGCAACGATGGAGGAGCTGTATTTATCATCCAGCGCGGTGCGTTCTCCGGCCCAGAAATCTGGCGTGGCGTTACCGGTTGGCAGGTAAATCAGGTTCAGTTTTGCGTCATAGGACATTGCAGACCAGACGTTCGGTGTACCGCGCGTGTAGGTCTGGCCTTCCGGCGGCAGGCCGGTCAGGTCCGGATTACCCGGGTCCCACGCCCAGGCCAGTTTACCGGTATGAACGTCATAGGCGCGCACCACGCCTGGCGGTTCGCCGGTGGAGAAGTTATCCGCCACGCGTCCGCCAACCACCACCACGTTTCCTGCCACCAGCGGCGTGGAGGTTTGCTGATAGTAGCCCGGTTTTATCTCACCCATACCCACGCTCAGATCCACGGTACCTTTGTCACCAAAGTCTTCGCAGGCTTTGCCGTTATCGGCGTTGATGGCAATCAGGCGGGCATCGGTGGTGGGCAGGAACAGACGGCGCGGACAGGCGGTGGGCTGCACATTTGTCTGTGACGTTGTCACGTTTTGTGAATCTTCAAAATAGCCCAGCCCACGGCAGCGCTGCCAGTTCGGGGCCGTGGCGTTGGCGTCGTAACGCCACTTCTCTTTCCCGGAATCCACATCCAGCGCCAGCACTTTGCTGTACGGCGTACAGACGTAGAGCGTATCGCCAATCTGCAGCGGCGTGTTCTGGTCTTCCGCACCCGAGCCGTTGCTCTGGGGGATATCCCCGGTATGGGCAACCCACGCGACTTTCAGCTCGTTAACGTTCTGCTTGTTAATCTGGTCGAGGGCCGCAAAACGATCCCCGTGGGTGGTGTTACCCCAGTGTTCCCAGTTCTTCTGCTGTTCGCCAGCCGCGACTGGTTTCACCGGCACCGGCTCATTCGCCGCCACCAGCGTTTGGGGTTTAAACATCCAGCCCAGGCTGACGAGCATTGCCACGGCGAGCAGCGCCGCCACGCTAAAAGCCGGGCCTTTTTTCACCGGCGTCGCATGGTTTGCCGCACGCAGGAACGGCCAGACGAGGGCACACAGGAATGCCAGAACCGCAAAGGTGAAGAGGCGTGAGAAGAGCGGCCAGAAATCCCAGCCGGCATCGCTTACCGCCCAGAACAGCGACGCGATAAACGCGATGCCATACAACACAATCCCGCTGCTGCGGTTGATGAAAATCAGGATCGCGGCAATCACCATTACCACGCCCATGATCAGGAAGTATCCACTTCCGCCTACGGTGACGAGTTTAAAACCCAACCCGCCAACGGCCAGACCGACGATCGCCATCAGTCCGGCAAGGAGCCACTGCAGGATACGGGGTATCCCACGTGGCGCGCTGCCAAATGCCATCTCTTTCTCCTTAAGATCCCCCGCTGCTCAGCACGACAACGTGCCGGAAGTGTACCAGGTGGGTAATAAATGCAGTGGGAATAATGATTAATACGCTTGAATTCGGGGTTGATAAAACATTTACGAACCATTTGGTGAATTCGTCGCTATGATAAAACTGTTAAATTGTTTTGCGCAATTGTTAATAAATGATTTCGCATTAAATGATTAGAACGCAGGAATGACCCTCGCCCCGGGGGGAGAGGGTCAGGGCAAGGGGAAGGAATCAGGCAGGCATCGATTTACGTATCGCGCTCAGTAGCGTCTGTGCACCTGAGGAGAGCGGCGTATCAACGCGGGTTAAAATGCCAATCGGTTCGCCGGCGCCGGGCGAGGTCACCGGCAGTGCGGTGAGCGTGCCCTGGCGTAAATCATCTTTGACCGCGCCCGAGGGGACGAACCAGACGTAGTCATAATCCACGGTAAGCTGGCGTGACAGGGAAGCGGACAGGGTTTCAATACAGCCTGTCGGCAGCGTACAGCCCTGCATCTGCAGTAACGTTTCGGCATTTTGCCGTGGAACCGTACCTTTTGGTGACACGACCACCGGCCACTCCATCACCCGGCTTAGGGTAACCGTATCCTGCAACAGAGGATGGTTAGGGCGTACCACCAGCTTCAGGGATTCCAGGAACAGCAGCTCATAATTCAGACCCACCATCAGTTCGGGATCTGACATCCGTCCGATACCCAGATCCAGCTCGCCGGATTTCAGCCCCGCAAGCAGCATGGTGTTATTCATGGTGGCGACCTGCAGGGTCGTATGTTTTTGCTGTTTGTGAAACTGACCGATCACCGGCGGCAGAATGCCCAGCGCCGCCGTGGGCAGGGCACCCACACGGACAATCTCGTGCGTCTGCTCTTCTTTACGGTTTAGCGCCTGTCCGGCGGTATTGAGCGCATCAAGCACTTTTACTGCATGGGTCAGAAACTGCTCGCCGACCAGGGTCAGTTGTGCGCCCAGACGGCCGCGATCGAACAGACGGGCACCGGTCAGTTGTTCCAGCTCGTTAAGCGTTTTTGAGAGAGCAGGCTGGCTCAGGTTAAGGGTTTCAGCCGCACGCCCCAGCGTTCCCTGTTGAGCGACGGCCACAAATGTATGCAAATGGCGCAAGCGTATGCGCTGACTGAACAGACCATTTTTTTCCATAGGCGATGTTAAAAACAGAGCGATGCGGGTGACAAGCTAAGTTGTTTAATTTTGATAACTTGATAGCAAAATATTTTTAACATTTGATCTGTTTGAGTTACAACATGTTTTTGGCGGGGGGCTGAACGTCCTTGTTCATTTATTGCACATTCGGGCAGGGAAACGTTAAATCACGCCATCACCGCCGTCGGAACACCATACCTGGCCGGTCGTAAAGGAACACTCATCTGACGCCAGCGTGACGTATAAAGGTGCAATCTCCACCGGCTGGCCCGGACGGCCCAGCGGTGTGTCACCCCCAAACTGCTTCACTTTCTCCATCGGCTGGCCGCCGCTGGATTGCAGCACCGTCCAGTAAGGCCCGGGAGCCACGGCATTAACGCGAATGCCCTTCGGCCCAAGCTGTTTGGCAAGGGATTTGGTAAACACCGCCAGACAGGCTTTGGTCTGGGCATAGTCCAGCAGGACAGGGCTGGGTTTTACCGCCTGCACCGAGGAGGTGTTAATAATTGCCGCAGGGGCTTTCAGATGGCGAAGCGCCGCTTTGGTGATCCAGAACGGGGCATAAACGTTGGTTTTAAACGTGGCATCGAAATCTTCGGTAGTGAGTTCTTCCAGCGATTCCCGATACTGCTGGCGACCGGCGTTATTCACCAGAATGTCCAGCCCGCCAAGTTTAGCCACCGCTTCTTCCACCAGGTTCTGGCAGAAGGTTTCATCCCGGACATCCCCTGGCAGCGCGACGGCGTTGCGTCCTTCGGCCTTGATCAGGTCGATGACTTCTGCGGCGTCTTTCTCTTCTTCAGGCAGATAATTAATGGCGACATCGGCGCCTTCACGGGCGTAGGCAATGGCCACCGCACGGCCGATACCGGAGTCACCGCCGGTAATCAGCGCTTTTTTGCCCGCCAGACGGCCGTGGCCTTTATAGCTCGTTTCCCCGTGATCGGGAACAGGTTGCATCTCAGAAGCCAGTCCTGGTGGCGTCTGCGGCTGTTCCGGGAAAGGGGGTTGCGGATAAGCGTTCGTACGTTGTTGAGTATCACTCATAGCTGACTCCTTAAGCCAATAGGTGAGTTAGGATGAAAATACAGCGTTAACGCTTCGCTGAGTTATTTCTGCAGATGATCGACACGTACAACGGAAGGCGATGACTTTTTATCAAGCGAACCGTTAATGCTGATCATCTGGTCTGGTTTGACTGTTCTGCCGTCAAAAACTGCTTTTGGGATAATAACGTCGATTTTTCCGGATTTATCCTGAAATACATACTTATCGCCGCTACCGTCAATAAGATTGCCGCGCAACGAAATGGTCGCGCCATCATGCATTTGTTTCGCCTGGTCGATGGTCATAATACGGGCATCATCCGTGCCGCGATAACCGCTATCCAGCGCATGCGGAGGAGGCGGCGCTTCACCCTTTTGTAACCCGCCGTTATTATCAGCCCATGCGGTTGGCACCATAAATATTAAAAAAGCGGAAATAAGTGATAATTTCATCTGATATCCTTCATTTAAGGTGTCTTGACTTATTAAGTATTGTTGCTATTCCTTTATGTGGCAAATGTGATAAGTCTTAAAAACATTCGCCATACAAAACAGAACGTTTGGTAAATAAGCGAAACGGTGATGGCTGCCATGAATGATAAAAATGAAAAGTTACCCGGGATAAATGAGAGTTATCGCTTGCTAAGGTTTGAATATGCATTTCGCCAGGTCGGATTTATTGTGTTACTGAGTATTATCATCGCGGCGATTGCCGGTCTGTTTTCAAGTGGGATAGTGAGTGACACGGAGAAAACCAATTCTGCAAAAAACCTGACCCTCAACTATGAGCGCTTTGCGCGTCGCCAAACGGAGTCGCGACTTCAGCTGACCTTTCCGGTCAACAGCGAGGGCAAATACACTGTGAGCATGACCAGCGAGAGCAGCGACGCCTACGAGCCGGGCAGCGTCTGGCCGCAGCCAGACAGCATGTACAGCCGCGGGAACACGCTCTATTTTGTCTATAATCATCTTGAAAAATCGCCACATTTTTCGGTCTGGCTGTTCATTACCCCGACCAGAGGCGGTAAATGGCACAACGTCATTCGTGTAAACAACCTGCCGGATATTCCTTTCTGGCAATTTATTTACCCTTAGGAGGCTGCCATGGATATGGTTTTTAGGGCGTTGGCGATTTACCTGTTTCTGGTGGTGGTCTTCAAAGTTGCCGGACGACGTGCGTTGCTGCAGATGACCAGCTTTGACCTTATTCTCCTGTTAATTATCAGCGAAGCAACCCAGCAGGCCCTGCTGGGGGAGGATTTTTCGGTCACGGGTGCAATGATAACCATCACCACGTTGGTGGTTGTGGATATTATTTTTGGACTGATGAAAAAGTATTTTTCGCCGGTGGAGAATATCCTGGATGGCACGCCGGTAATTCTGGTTGAGAACGGCGTGCCCTTAGCAGATAAACTCAAAAAGGTCGATGTTTCATGTGATGATATTCTGGTTTCGGCCCGGCAGAATAATGGTATTACAAAGTTAAGCGAAATCAAATATGCCATTCTGGAACGTAATGGCCATATTTCCATTATTCCTGAGAAAAAATGAGAGGCCTGATGATGAGCAATCTATACCACGACAACACCATTACCGTGGCTGAACTGACCAAAAAACTGGCGAGCAGGTTAATCGATGCCGGGCTTCGCTTAACAACCGCAGAATCCTGCACCGGCGGGAAGCTTTCGGTGGCGCTCTGCGCGGAAGAGAACACTGCCGATTTTTATGATGTGGGGCTGGTCGTCTTCAGCGATAGCGCGAAGGAGAGGATCCTGGGCGTAAGCCCGGAAACCCTCGCGCGGTTTACCGCCGTCAGTGAACAGACCGTCACTGAGATGGCGGCCAGCATCCGCGACATTGCCCAGGCCGATGTCAGTATCGCCATCAGCGGCTATGCCGGGCCGGAAGGGGGAGATGACGGCACGGCGGCGGGGACCGTGTGCTTTGCCTGGAATATCGGCGGAAAGACGGAAACGAGCAGGGTGCTCTTTTCCGGCGACTGTCAGGACGTGGTGGAAAAAGCGGTGCATTACTCGCTGGCTGAATTAGTGACGAAATTATCGGGCTGAAATAACGCGGAGGTTTTATGGCTGTGATGGTCATTACTGGCGGGACGGCGGGCGTGGGGAAAGCCACGGCGCTCCACTTTGCAAAAGCGGGCTACGATGTGGGCATTATTGCGCGCGAGGAGACAAGCCTGCACTCGACCCAGGAAGAGCTACGCCGTTTTGGCGTCAATGCGTTGGCCGTGCAGGCGGATGTGGCCGACAGTCAGGCGGTGGTGGATGCCGCCAACGAAATTGAGTATCGCCTTGGGGCGATTGATGTGTGGGTCAATAATGCCATGGGGGCGGTGCTGGCGCCGTTTCGGACCATGACACCGGATGAATTTCGCCGCGTTACAGAAGTCACCTACCTTGGCTACGTGAACGGCACCCGTGCCGCGCTGGAACTGATGGTGCCGCGCGATCGGGGCGTGATTATTCAGGTTGGCTCCGCGCTGGCCTACCGCTCCATTCCTCTGCAGTCCGCCTACTGCGGCGCCAAAGCCGCGATCCGGGGCTTTACCGATGCGGTGCGTACCGAGCTGATGCATGAGAACAGCCGGGTGCAGCTCGCCATGGTCCAGATGCCGGGGCTGAATACGCCGCAGTTTGAATGGGCACGGAATAAGTTTGCCTGGGCGATGCGCCCGGTTCCGCCGGTGTTTGAGCCGGAAGTGGCCGCGAGTGCCATTTTCAGGGTGGCGCAAAAACCGGTGCGCGAGCTGTGGGTGGGCAGCAGTACCATCCAGTCGATTGTCGGCCAGTTCCTCTTCCCCGGCTTTCTTGACCGTCTGATGGTGAAAAAGGCCTGGGAAGGGCAGATGACCGACACCCTGAACGCAGAAGACCGGCGGGATTATCTCGACCAGCCGGTCAACGACCTGCACAAAATCCACGGCCATTTCTCCGCTGAGGCGAAAACGCGCGCCAGCGCCGTCTCCTCTGGCGCGCCCGGGAAAGTGCTGCTGGGCTCCCTGGCCGTCGCAGGGATTGTGCTCACACGCCTGATGCGCGGCCGCAAAAAGTAGTCAGCGCAGCGCGCTACGGTTTGTCCAGAACCAGCGATAGCCGTAGCCGCCTATATTCAGCTCAACGGTTTTGCCGCAGACCAGCGCATCCTCGTAGCGTTTGTCTGCCAGACAGGCGGTCCAGGTGGCGTGGCGGATCCCTCTGGCGGTGAAGGTCACCTGTTTATCGCTGAAATTAACAAAGGTAAGAATGCTGCGATCTTCAGCCTCGTAGTAAATCCCCAGCACCGCATCATTATCGATGGCGATGAGATGAAACGGCGCCACGGCAATCTCCGGGAATTCAGACCGCGTGTTGGCGATATCGATAATCCGGTGCAGCAGCGAGTTGCGGTGCAGCAGCGAATCCGCCACGTTAATTTTCTGATAACGATAGGGCCCGTGGTCAATGATGGGCGCGATAAAGCTCTGCGGGTCTGCGTCAGAGAAGCCACCGCCCTGAGAGGGCGCCCACTGCATGGGCGTACGCACGGCGTAACGCTCTTCTAAATCCAGATCATCACCCATGCCGATTTCATCCCCGTAGCGCATAACGGGCACCCCGGGCAGGGAGAACAGCACGGCGTGGCAGAACGCCAGCCGCTTCTGGTCGCCGTTCAGCATCGGCGCCAGGCGACGGCGGATCCCACGCTGGTACACGTTCATCTCTTCATCCGGGGCGAACGTGTCGAGGACGAACTGTTTATCCTTTTTACCGATCCCCTCCAGATCCAGCTCGTCGTGGTTACGCAGCCAGTTGGCAAAGCAGCAGGAGTCCGGCGGGACGATCATTTTCTTCACCGCATTACGCAGCGGGCGGGCGCTTTTCCTGGCCAGGCTCACGTAGAAATATTTGTTAAGCCAGAAGTTAAGCACCAGATGCAGGCGGTCGTTATTGCCGAAATAGTCCTTGTAGGCTTCCACCTCTACGTCAACTTCCCCGAGCAGGATCGCCTGCGGGTTATGTTGGGTAATCAGGCGGCGCAGGTGCTCCAGGATCCACAGCCCCTTTTTCTCGTCACCGCCTCCGGCCTGGGTGGTGAGATGCGACGCGGCATCCAGACGGAATCCCGATACGCCAAGCTTGAGCCAGAAGAGGATAATGTTCTCTATCTCTTTAATTACCGCAGGTGAGGTGAGGTTGAGATCCGGCTCGTGGCGATAAAACATATGCCGGTAGTATTGGCCCGCCTCGTCATCCCATGTCCAGATGCTCTTTTCCACGCCGGGGAACATCGGAGGCGTATCGTCATCGTCATTATCTGACCACAGATAATAGTCGCGAAAGGGGGATTTCGGGTTGCGCCGGGCCTCCTGAAACCAGGGGTGCGCGTCCGACGTATGCTGGATCAACAGCTCGATAATGACCTGCATCCCCAGCTCATGTGCCTGCTCAATAAAGGCGATAATATCCGCCAGTTTGCCGAACCGGGGGTCGACCTGCAGGTGGTCGCTGACGTCATACCCTTCGTCAAGAAAGGGGGTAAGGTAAAACGGAGTGATCCAGATAACCGTCGCACCCATGCGGCGTATATATCGCAATTTGGCCGTTATTCCGGCGATGTCTCCGCAGCCATCGCCGTTTAAATCGTAAAACAGTGCCGTATCAATTTGATAAATAATGGCCCGTGTATGCCATCCTGCCATCCTGCACCTCAGTGGTAACCTTCTGTATCAGAAACTTTTCCCCGAAAGACGTAGTAACTCCAGGCGGTGTACACCAGGATCACCGGAATAATCAGTAACGTCCCCACCAGCATAAAAAGCTGGCTGGCGGGCGGGGCCGCGGCATCCCACAGGCTAATGCGCGGCGGAATAATGTTCGGCCACAGGCTGATGCCCAGTCCGCTAAAACCGAGAAAGATAAGCCCAAGCGTCAACAGGAACGGACGCGCGTGGCTGGCCGGGTTGCGGGTCAAGCGCCAGATCCACAGGCTAAATACGCCTACCAGCAGAGGCACCGGCAGGAACCAGAAGAAGTTAGGCAGGGTAAACCAGCGCTCGGCCACGTACTGCCAGCCGAGTGGCGTCCAGATGCTCACCACCGCGATGACGACAATCAGCGCCAGCAGCACGTGGCGGGTCAACTCGCGCATGCGGTTTTGCAGTGCACCTTCGCTTTTCATGATAAGCCACGTGGTGCCCAGCAGCGTGTAGGCCACTACCAGCCCGATACCGCAGAACAGGTTGAAGGGGGTCAGCCAGTCGAGGGCAGACCCCACGTAGCGTCGGCCTTCTACTTCAAAACCGTTGATCACCGCGCCGACCACCACGCCCTGGCTGAAGGTGGCGAGTAGCGAGCCTCCGGCAAAGGCGTAGTCCCAGAACTGGCGGTGAGAGGGCGTCGCTTTGAAGCGGAACTCAAAGGCGACACCGCGAAAGATAAGACCGATCAGCATGGCGGTAAGCGGAATGGTGAGCGCATCGATGATCACCGCATAGGCCAGCGGAAAGGCGCCAAACAGCCCTGCGCCGCCCAGCACCAGCCAGGTTTCGTTGCCGTCCCAGACAGGGGCCACGCTGTTCACCATCACGTCGCGCTCTTTAGCATCGCCCACGAAGTTAAACAGCAGACCGATCCCCAAATCAAAGCCATCCATGATGATGTACATCAGGGTGGCGAAGACGATGATGGCAAACCAGATAACCGAGATATCGACGCCCATCAGATTCTCTCCTCTTCCGGAACAGACTCAGCGGCAGACAGCGGACGGGCGGGGGTGCCCGAGGTGTTTGAGGTTAGCGTGTCCACCGGCTGTGGTCCTTTCTTAATCAGACGCACAAGGTAGACATAGCCCACGCCAAACACCGAGCAATAAACGACGATGAAGGCCAGCAGGCTGATGCTCATCTGCAGCGTGCTATGCAGAGAGACCGCGTCGATGGTGCGCAGATAGCCGTAGACCACCCACGGCTGGCGACCCACTTCGGTGGTTACCCAGCCTGCGAGCAGCGCCAGCAGACCGGCTGGCCCCATACAGAGGGCAAACCAGTGGAACGGGCGCGAGTGATACAGGCGGTGGCGATAGCGTAGCCACAGGCTCAGGACGCCGAGGGCGATCATCAACAGCCCCATGCCAACCATGATGCGGAACGACCAGAAGACGATGGTGGAGTTCGGGCGATCTTCTTTCGGGAAATCTTTCAGCGCGGGGACCTGTTTATCCAGACTGTGGGTCAGGATCAGGCTGCCGAGAGCCGGGATCTCAAGCCCGTATTTGGTGCGCTCCTCTTCCATATCCGGCAGACCAAACAGCAGCAGCGGGGTGGCTTCCCCTGGCGGATTTTCCCAGTGCCCCTCGATGGCGGCGATTTTGGCAGGCTGATGTTCAAGCGTGTTCAGGCCATGCATATCCCCGACTACGGCCTGAATGGGGGCGACCAGCAGGGCCATCCACATGGCCATCGAGAACATTTTGCGAATGGCGGGCGTGTCGTTGCCGCGCAGCAGGTGCCAGGCCCCCGACGCGCCCACAAACAGCGCGCTGCAGAGGAACGCGGCGATGGACATGTGAATCAGCCGGTACGGGAAAGAGGGGTTGAAGATGACGGCCAGCCAGTCTTCAGGGATCACCTGACCGTTCTCAATGGTGAAGCCCTGCGGAGTGTGCATCCAGCTGTTAGAGGCGAGGATCCAGAAGGTGGACATTAGCGTACCCAGCGCAACCATGCAGGTTGCGAAGAAGTGCAGTCCCGGTCCAACCTTGTTCCAGCCGAACAGCATTACGCCAAGAAAACCGGCCTCCAGGAAGAAAGCGGTTAATACCTCGTAGGTCAGCAATGGCCCGGTGATGCTACCTGCAAACTGAGAGAACCCGCTCCAGTTGGTGCCGAACTGATAGGCCATGACCAGCCCGGACACAACGCCCATACCAAAGTTGACGGCAAATATTTTGAGCCAGAAATGGTACAGGGAGCGCCAGACGTCGTTTTTGGTACGCAGCCACATCCCTTCGAGCACCACCAGATAGCTGGCAAGCCCGATGGTGATCGCCGGGAAGAGAATATGAAACGAGACGGTAAAAGCGAACTGAATTCTCGCCAGATGAAACGCGTCGAGTTCGAACATGGTCCGTACCTCTGGAACGATGGGGCACGAGAATTACCAGGCAGCGGGAGCTGCCTGGCAAAACCGGTTACGGTTTTTTCTTACCGGCGCCTAGCTCGGCACCTGTTAACGGGTCGGCATTCGGATCGGATTTTGTGCGAGCAGACATCGCCTTGACGAGCGTAGCCTGTTCGGTCGAGAGCGTCACGCTTGCACTCCCGTCTCCACCGTCAACCGCAGGTTGGGGGGCCTCAACGTAGTCGAAATGCTTATCGCTGTTCCAGCTTCCGCGGACCTCGCCACCTTCAGACATATTGTAGTACTTGTTGGTGAATTCCTCGATTGGCGGCAATTTCCCCGGCGGGAAATTATTGCGAATAGACTGAAGCGCCTTCTCGAAGGAGAGCTGGTGCGCCGCCTCTCGCGTCATCAGAAACGCCAGTGCATCTTTCACCCCGGGATCGTCTGTCACGTTGATCAGACGCTCATAGATGATTTTTGCCCGCGCCTCTGCGGCCACGTTCGAGCGCAGATCCGCCGTGGGTTCACCAATGGTATCAACATAGGCCGCCGTCCAGGGCACACCCGCGGAGTTAGTGAGCGGGGTACCGCCGCCGTAGAGCAGGGAGGTGATATGGCTGTCGTTGCCGTTTTCGGTCATGGACCGGTACAGCTCGGCTTCGTTCTCTACCCCTTCCGCCAGCGCGCCTTTGGCCCCTTTATTCAGCATGCCGACCAGCGTCCCGATGATTTCGAGGTGGCTCAACTCTTCGGTCGCGATATCCATCAGCATATCTTTACGGCCAGGATCGTCATCACTCAGGCCCTGGGTGAAGTAGCGGCAGGCGGCCGCCAGTTCACCCTGCGGCCCGCCAAATTGTTCCAGCAGAAGATTGGCGAGGCCGGGATTCGGTTCAGCAACGCGAACCGTGTATTGCAGCTGTTTGACGTGTCGAAACATACACTCTCCTGTGGTTTATTTTTTCGCTTCGACACCTGATGCATCAGAACGCAGCAGGAACTGTTCCGTCGTTTGCGGAATATGACGAATCAGCCAGTCGGCCATCTCGCGCTCTTCGGCGAGAATGGTTTCAATGGCGGGTACAGAGGCGGTGTCGCCCGCTTTTTTGGCCGCGGCCAGCAGGGAGGTGTAGCAGGCAATTTCGAACTGTTCGAAAACATAGCCGCTGATGGAGCCTTTAACAATCTCATCGGACGGGAACATGCCGCCGATGGACTGGCCGAGCGCAGCCATTTTGCTCATCGAGTCTTTTAAAACCGAACGAGAAATATCATTACGATCGAGGATTTCCTCCAGCAATGTGATTTGCCGTTTTGTCTCATTAAGGTGCTGCTCAATACGGGCGCGAACATCAGGATAATTTTCAATACGGCTGGCCATCGATTCCAGCATTGATTCGGCTTGCTTTTCCATTGCATGGGCATCGCGTAGCCAGTCATGGTAGTGTTCTACGTGATTCATATTTCGTTCCTCATTATAGGTTCGCTTATTTGGTCTCACTTTCAGCAGCCTGATCGGCACGTGCGGCACTGTAGCCAGATAAATGGCCGACAATATTGGCGTAAATACTGATGATAATGACCCATAGTACGCTATTCTTCCACCATATTACGGAAGGAATAGCAAGGATGAACCATATTATAGCTGCCGTTAAATGGCACCGTTTAATTGTCCTGGGACTGATGCTCATTATATTTAACCTGTGTTATAGCGTCATTTTTGCGCTTTTTGGTTAATATTTCCTACGGCCAGGTCGGTGAGTTTAAGATCGGTTTCTTTTTCTTCTTCCAGTGTTTCGGCAAGAAGTTTAACGGCTTTTTTATAGCCAAGTTGTTCTGCTAATGTGGCAAGGGTACCGTAACTGGCAATTTCGTAATGTTCCACTTTTTGCGCTGCAGCAATTAATGCAGCATCACGGACTTCATTCTTTTCTGTGCTTTCGATGACCTCATTGGCCTCTTCAATTAAGCCTTCCATTGCCACACATTTCATTCGCTTAAGCTTAATACCGTCTTCCTGTTCGATAATCTGATCGATACGCTCAATCTGACCCTGCGTCTCCTCAAGGTGGGCTGTGAAGGCCGCGCTGAGCTTTTCACTGGAGGCGGCACGGGCGAGTTTGCTCAGGGCTCGGGTAAGCTGTTTTTCCGCGCTGTAGGTATCGGACAGTAGATGAATAAAAACATCCTCGATACTTTTCATATTCATATATTTTGCTCCGGTTAAAACGTTAAGGGAACTGCGAGCCTTTCGGCCCGCAGCATGCTCTCTGGTATTACTGAGACAGCTTAATAAAATCAGGAGTTATCAGATTTACGGCCTCCGCCGTGACTATTCTGACCCCCTTTCTTACCTGCTTCAGATGCGCGTTGCGGATCGTTTTTGAAATTACCGCCGCTGTGCTGACCGCCTTTACGTCCAGCTTCTGATGCTTTTTCACGGTCTTCAGCGAAATTACCGGAACCACCACGATGCTCTGCCATATTAAACCTCATAGTCATATATTGGTTATGTCAGTACGATACAGAAATATTCCGTATCACTCGTCGTTCGAGTAATAACTTTAGACGCTGTGCGGCATGCGTCAAATGCGTTTCGCCATTCACGGTTGCGTTATTTAAAAATATGGGTGGGTTTACGCTTCGTTTGGCGAAAAAATATGGATGAGTGGGAAGGACTTGTAAAAAAATGCTCGGATTAATCCTAAGTTGCCGCTAAAAACCTGAAAGGTGAGGATAAAAATTGTAGCGCCACAATTTCGTTCAATTTTTAGCCGGGATGGCCTCCAAAATTACTCCTTTATAGCTAGAATACAGAATAATCATTAATTATAAGGAAAATCCTGCACGACGGGCCGGGGGGAAAGGAAGGGGGCCTGGTACGGCCGCGACAGGTTCGGGCAGCACACGGTTTGACCACTGTCGTCGTAAGATCACAAATCGTAAATTCTTCCCCCCGGAAGGAACGGGTTTCTCTACACTCCAGGTAATATTCACTGGAGGCATGACACCATGGCGAACACCATCACGGCTGATGATATTCGGGAACATTTTTCGCAGGCTATGTCGGCGATGTACCAGCAGGAAGTTCCGCAGTACGGCACCTTGCTTGAGCTGGTCGCGGACGTAAACCTGGCGGTTCTGGAAAACAATCCACTCTTACATGAACAACTGGCGAATGCAGATGAGCTGGCGCGCCTGAATGTGGAGCGTCACGGGGCTATCCGCGTTGGCACCGCAAAAGAGCTTTCTACTTTACGTCGTATGTTTGCCATCATGGGCATGTACCCGGTCAGCTACTATGATCTCTCTCAGGCGGGCGTTCCGGTTCACTCGACGGCATTTCGCCCGGTGGATGATGCGGCGCTGTGCCGTAACCCGTTTCGTATCTTTACCTCACTGCTGCGCCTTGAGTTGATTGAGAACGTTGCCCTGCGCGAGCGGGCGGCGGAGATCCTCTCTTACCGCAACATCTTTACGCCGCGCTGCCTGGCGCTCATCGAACTGCATGAAAAAGAAGGGGCGTTCACCGAGGCGCAGGCGCGGGAGTTTGTTCAGGAAGCGTTAGAAACCTTCCGCTGGCACCGTCATGCGACGGTCGATCAGGAGACCTATCTGGCGCTGCATAATGAGCATCGCCTGATTGCGGATGTGGTCTGTTTCCCGGGATGCCACATCAACCACCTTACGCCACGCACGCTGGATATTGACCGGGTGCAGGAGCTGATGCCGAAGTACGGCATTGAACCCAAAATTCTGATTGAAGGGCCGCCGCGCCGCGAGGTGCCGGTGTTATTGCGTCAGACCAGCTTCAAGGCGCTGGAAGAGCCGGTGCTGTTTGCCGGGGAACATAAAGGCACCCATACCGCGCGCTTTGGTGAAATTGAGCAGCGCGGGGTGGCGTTGACGCCGAAAGGTCGCGAGCTTTATGACAGTTTGCTCGCCGAGTCCGGCACCGGCAAAGACAACCTGACCCATCAGCTTCATCTGCGTGAAGTGTTCAGCGCCTTCCCGGACAGCGAGCTGATGATGCGCCGACAGAAGCTGGCGTATTTCCGCTATCGCCTGACGCCAGCGGGTGAAGCGCATCGTCATGCGTTTCGTCCGGGCGACGATCCGCAGCCGTTAATTGAACGCGGGTGGGTGGTTGCCCAGCCGATCACCTATGAAGATTTCCTGCCGGTCAGCGCCGCAGGGATTTTCCAGTCCAATCTCGGGAATGAAACCCAGGCGCGCAGCCACGGTAACGCCAGCCGGGATGCCTTCGAAGCGGCGCTGGGCTGCCCGGTCTATGACGAGTTCGCACTGTACGAGGAGGCGGAAACCCGCAGCAAACAGCGTTGCGGTTTGCTCTGAAATCGTTACTCTTCAGGGGTGTGATGGAAAAAGAAGGTAGTTATGCAATATCCCTCCGCCCCTGTGGTTGAAACGCGCTACGGCGCACTGGCTGGTTTTACGGATAATACTGTTCAGGCGTGGTACGGCATTCCCTACGCCGCACCGCCCGTTGGCAACTGGCGGTGGCGCTCGCCGCGACCGCCCGAACGCTGGGATGGGGTTCGCATGGCAACGGCGTTTTCCGCCTCAAGCTGGCAAAGCAGCGAATATTGCCAGGAGCTGGGTGGCGGGGATCCCGGACAGTTTTCAGAGGATTGTCTTTATCTTAATGTGTGGTCGCCCGTTGACCGCGTTGAGCCGCTGCCGGTGATGGTCTGGCTGCACGGTGGTGGGTTCACGCTCGGCGCGGGTGGGTTACCTCCCTATAACGGCAGGGCGTTGGCGGAACGCGGCGTTGTGGTCGTCACCCTCAATTACCGCCTTGGTCATCTCGGCTTTTTCGCCCATCCTGCGCTGGAGGGGGAAGAAGATCGCGTGGTGCACAATTTTGCCCTGCTGGATCAGATCGCCGCTCTCGAATGGGTGCGGGACAATATCGCCGCGTTTGGCGGCAATCCCGAAAACGTCACGTTGTTTGGTGAATCAGCTGGCGCACGCAGCGTGTTGTCGCTGCTGGCCTCGCCGCTGGCGAAAGGGTTATTTCATAAAGCGATTGTGCAAAGTGGCTATACCTTGCCGGATACCCCGCGCGAGCAGGCCCTGCGAAAAGGGGAAGCGCTGGCCGCGCATTTTGGGCTGGAGAACGCGACAGCGGAGCAGCTGCGTGCTATTCCACCTGAGTCGTTCTGGCCGTTAACGGCACCGCTGAATATCGCCCCGGCGCCTGTCGCCGGAGATTGTGTGCTGCCGGAGCCGATGCTGGACGTCTTCTTTGCCGCCCGTCAGCAGCGTGTCCCCATCATGATTGGCTCCAACAGCGACGAGGCGAGCGTAATGGCGGTGTTTGGCATCGATCTCGCCGGACAAATTCAGAAGCTCCGCCGGGAGCGGCGCTTTGGTCTGGGGCTGATCAAGCTGCTCTATCCGGGAGTGAAAGGCGATGAAGAGCTGGGAAGGCAGGTGTGCCGGGATATGGCGTTCACCACCATGGGCTATGTGGTGATGCAGGCCCAGCAGCGCGTCGGCGCGCCGTGCTGGCGCTACTGGTTTGACTATGTGGCCGAAGCGGAGCACGCCACCTATATCAACGGTGCCTGGCACGGCAATGAGGTGCCGTATGTATTTGATACGCTCGGAGAAGTGGAACCTTCACGGCAGTATGTGAACGCACGTGATTTACAGTTCGCCGCCCACGTGGCCGACTACTGGGTGAGTTTTGCCCGCGATGCCGGGTATCGTGACAGCCTGCCTGGGCCGACGCACTGGCCAGCCTGCCGTAAAGGGCGTGACGTCCTGTTACGCATTGGTGTGAATAAGCATGCAGGTTTTAAGCTTGAAAACCGCTTTATGCGTGCCCGCATGAGCCTCTTTAAACGGGTGATGAAGCACCACGTTAACCTCGATTAAGCAAACAGGCACGAAATGCGGCCAGGCCGTTTTCCGTGCCTGGCGCTTCGCGCAGCACCAGCCGGTAGCTCGCACCGGTTTTGATACTGGTCGCAAAAGGCCGCACCAGCCTTCCTGCGCGGATGTCCTCTTCCACCAGCGTTTCATCGGCGATGGCGACGCCCAGCCCCTGAATGGCCGCCGTAATGGCGAGATCCATCGTGTCGAAGTGTTGATTTTTGTGCATAACAACGCCCGGCTCATCCTGTTTCGCCAGCCACAGTGACCAGTCGGTTTTATCCCGTGTCGGGTGAAGAAAGGTTAATGAACCCAGTCCAGTCCCCGCCCGCAGCGGGCTGAGCACCGGAGTTAACGCCTCTTCGAACAGCAGATCGCCCGCGCTCATGTGCGTGCCAAACACGATGGCGGCGTCGTAGGATTCGGTTTTAAAGTTGACGTTATGATCGGTGGTGGTGGTCAACGCGATTTGCAGATCGGGCTGCTCGCGCTCTACCTCCAGCAGGCGCGGCACCAGCCAGCGCATGGCGCAGGTAGGCGCTTTCAGCCGGATCACCGTATGCTGGGTGCGGGCCCGATCGGCCACGTTCAGCATCTGTTCGAAAGCGGATTGTAGCTCCGGCAGCAGGGCGCTACCCTGGGAAGAGAGGCGTAATCCGCGCGCGTGGCGTTCAAAAAGCGGAAAGCCAAACCACGCTTCCAGAGCGGCGATTTTACGGCTCACGGCCCCCTGAGTCAGACAAAGCTCTCTGGCGGCATGGGTGAGATTCAGGTGACGCGCGGTCACCAGGAAGGCGTCGATGGCATTGAGCGGGAGCGAACGGCGCGACATAAAAACACCTCAGCTATGCATTTTTCTCATGGCTATTATGACAACAATTCGATTGTCCCGGCAACGGCGTTGTTGTTTGAATAGTTATGCAATCCCCATGAGAAGGATAAATGATGACCCTGAAGACCGCGGTACAAACCCGTTCCAAATTACCGGATGTGGGTACCACCATTTTTACCGTAATCGGCCAGCTTTCTGCTCAGCACAACGCCATCAATCTTTCTCAGGGCGCACCGAATTTTTCCTGCGACCCGAAACTGATTGCGGGCGTAACCCGCGCAATGGAGGCAGGGCATAACCAGTATGCCGCGATGACCGGCCTGCAGCCTTTGAAAGAGCGTATCGCGGAGAAAATTGCCACCCTTTACGGCACCACGTATGACCCGGGGCGCGAGGTGCTGGTTACCGCCAGTGCCAGCCAGGGGCTCTATTCCGCCATCAGCGGGCTGGTGCATCCGGGCGATGAGGTGATCTACTTCGAACCGTCATTTGATAGCTACGCGCCGATTGTTCGCCTTCAGGGCGCCACCCCGGTCGCCATCAAACTCACGGTGCCGGATTTTGCCGTGAACTGGGATGAGGTCCGCGCAGCCATCACCCCCAAAACGCGCATGATCATCATCAACACGCCACATAATCCAAGCGGGCAGGTGTTCTCCGCGAATGACCTGCAGCAGCTGGTGGCCGTGACGCGCAATACCGATATCATTATTTTGTCTGACGAAGTGTACGAGCACGTCGTTTTTGACGGTGAACCGCACCACGGTATGGCCACACATCCGCAGCTGGCGGAGCGTAGCGTCATTATCTCTTCCTTCGGAAAAACCTATCACGTTACCGGATGGCGCGTGGGGTACTGTGTTGCACCGGCGGCACTGATGGAAGAAATTTGTAAAGTGCATCAATTTTTGATGTTTTCTGCCGATACGCCAATGCAGCATGCGTTTGCCGAACATATGACCGATCCGCAAACCTGGCTGTCGCTGGCGGTGTTTTATCAGCGCAAGCGCGATCTGCTGCAAACTCTGCTGGCTGAGTCGCCGTTTAAACTGCTGCCGAGCGCGGGCTCGTTCTTCCTGCTGGCAGATTACAGCCCATTCAGCGACGAGCCCGACAGCGAGATGGTGAAACGGCTGATCGTTGAGTGCGGTGTCGCGACCATTCCGCTGTCCGCTTTCTATACGGATGGTACGGACAATAAATTGATTCGTCTCTCTTTTGCCAAAGATGAGGCGACGTTACGGGCAGGTGCCCAGGCCCTGTGTCGGGTTAAACCACGCTAAGGAGTTTGAGATGAAATTACGCGCGTTAGTTGTCGGCATGGGACTGCTGTGTACGTTTTCGTCATTCGCGGCCACCGAACTGCGGTACGGACTGGAAGCGGAATATCCACCGTTTGAGAGCCGCAATGCCTCCGGCGAGCTGGAAGGGTTTGACGTTGAGTTGGGGAATGCCATTTGCAAAGCCGCTGCGTTGAAATGCACCTGGGTGGAAACATCCTTTGATGCGTTGATTCCGGGGTTGGTGGCGAAGAAATTTGATGCCATCAACTCGGCGATGAACATCACCGAACAGCGGCGCAAAAGTATTGATTTTACCCAACCTATCTACCGCATCCCCTCGCAGTTAGTGGGCAAGGCCGGAACCGCAGTAGAGGCGACACCTGAAGGGCTGAAAGGCAAAACCATTGGCGTGTTGCAGGGTTCCATTCAGGAAACCTATGCCAAAGAGCACTGGGAAAAGCAGGGTGTCACGGTAGTGTCGTATAAAGATCAGAATATGGCGTGGGGCGATTTGCTGAATGGCCGCATCGACGCCTCGCTGGTGATGTCCGCGGCCGGGCAGGCAGGGTTCCTGAGCAAGCCGCAGGGGAAAGGGTTTGGCTTTATCGGCAAACCGGTGTCTGACGACACCATCCTCGGCAGCGGGATCGGCTTTGGGCTGCGCAAAGGGGATGAGGCCACCAAAAAGCAGCTTGATGCCGCGATTGATAAAGTTCGTGCCGACGGCATGATCGCAAAACTCGCTGATAAGTACTTCCCGGGTATCGATGTCAGCGTAAAATAACCACCTCATTTCGCCCCGGTTGTCGATGTCGCACCGGGGCATTTTTCTTCACACTTTCCAGGCTTTCTTTACACCACTTTCGGGCCGTTCTGGTCGACAGAAAATATTTCTCACTTTGCTCATATAATCACCGGCCAACAATTGGATTCTTAACCGTTTTTGTTTAGGCTGTGCGTTCTTTCTTGCCGTCATTTCGCCGAGCGCGAAACACATTCACACGACCATAAGGACGTTTTTCCAGGCATGAATCGCAGACGTTTTTTACAAGGTTCGCTGGCAATGGCAGCCCTGAGCGGCACTTCTGGCCTTGCTTCACTGTTCTCCAGAGCGGCCTATGCCGCTGACTCTGACATCGCCGATGGCCAGAGCCGTCGTTTTGACTTCTCCGTACTGCAATCCATGGCCCATGACCTGGCGAAAACCCCGTGGGGTGGTGCGCCGCGTCCGCTGCCGGAAACGCTGGCAACCATGACGCCGCAGGCCTATAACGCCATCCGGTACGATGAAAAGCAGTCCCTGTGGAACAACATTGAAGGCCGTCAGCTTGACGTGCAGTTCTTCCACATGGGGATGGGCTTCCGCCGCCGCGTGCGGATGTTCTCCCTGGACCAGTCCACCTCCCAGGCGCGTGAGATCCACTTCCGCCCGGAGCTGTTCAGCTACGGGGATACCGGGGTAGATACCAAACAGCTGGAAGGGCAGAGCGACCTCGGTTTTGCTGGCTTCCGCGCCTTCAAAGCGCCTGAGCTGGCGCGTCGCGATATTGTCTCTTTCCTCGGCGCGAGCTATTTCCGTGCGGTAGATGACACTTACCAGTACGGCCTGTCGGCGCGTGGTCTGGCGGTGGACACCTTTACCGACACGCCGGAAGAGTTTCCTGATTTTACGGCCTTCTGGTTTGAAACCGTCAAACCGGGCGACACCACCTTTACCGTCTATACGCTGCTGGACAGCCCAAGCATTACCGGTGCCTATAAGTTCGTGATCCACTGCGAGAAGAGCCAGGTGATCATGGAGGTGGAAAACCATCTCTATGCGCGTAAAGACATCAAACAGCTCGGTATCGCGCCGATGACCAGTATGTTCAGCTGCGGCAATAACGAGCGCCGTATGTGCGACACCATTCATCCGCAGATCCATGACTCCGACCGTCTGGCCATGTGGCGCGGTAACGGCGAGTGGATCTGCCGTCCGCTGAACAACCCGCAGAAACTGCAGTTCAATGCCTTTGTCGATAAAAACCCGAAAGGGTTTGGTTTGCTGCAGCTTGACCGGGATTTCTCCCACTATCAGGACGTGATGGGCTGGTATAACAAACGCCCAAGCCTGTGGGTGGAGCCGCGTAACGACTGGGGTAAAGGTGCGGTTGGCCTGATGGAGATCCCGACCACGGGTGAAACGCTGGATAACGTGGTTTGCTTCTGGCAGCCGGAAAAAGCGGTCAAAGCGGGCGATGAGCTGGACTTCAAATATCGCCTGTACTGGAGCGCCATGCCGCCGGTACGTTCCCCGCTGGCCAACGTCTTCGCGACGCGTACCGGTATGGGCGGCTTCCCGGAAGGCTGGGCGCCAGGTGAACACTACCCGAAAGTATGGGCCCGCCGCTTCGCCATCGACTTTGTCGGCGGCGATCTGAAAGCGGCCGCGCCGAAGGGGATTGAGCCGGTGATCACGCTCTCCAGCGGTGAAGCGAAGCAGGTGGAAATCCTCTACGTTGAGCCGTTTGACGGATACCGCATTCTGTTTGACTGGTACCCAACGTCCGATTCGACGGAGCCGGTGGATATGCGCCTGTTCCTGCGCTGTCAGGGCGATGCCATCAGTGAAACCTGGCTGTATCAGTATTTCCCGCCAGCGCCGGACAAACGTAATTACGTTGACGACCGGGTCATGCGTTAACGATCGATTCCCTCTCCCTTCGGGCTGAGGAATCCCCACTAATTTTTTATTAGTGGTTTCAGAGGATTAGAATGAATATTTTGCGAGCAGTTAGATTCACTCAGCTCGTAGACAGACAGAAAACGCTCATAAATGTGCATCTTCTGTCGAGTTATCGGTTGTTTTTAGCTCCATTTTTGAACAATAAACAACCATTTATCCATATCTAATTTTCTGGGGATTCCTCAGCCCTTCGGGAGAGGGTTAGGGTGAGGGGCAATGACCGCAGCAAAATTCGAAATTATCCCGGTATCAGACGCTATCGAACTTCGCGCCGTCGAAGAGCGCTACACCGCCGATCTGCACAACCTCGTTGTCAAAAACCGCACCTTTCTGCAAACCGCGTTTGATTGGGCGCAGCACGTGGGAACGGAAGAAGACACCCGACGTAACGTGCAAAGCAACCAGATGCTACATCAGCGCGGCTACGCGAAAATGTTTCTTATTTTTCAGGCGGACGAACTGGTGGGCGTGCTGTCGTTCAATTCCATTGAGCCGGTTAATAAAACGGGCTACATCGGCTACTGGCTCGATGAAGCGCATCAGGGGAAGGGGATCCTCTCCTGCGCCTTGCAGGCATTTATGCGCTACTACGTTGAGCGGGGCGAGATCCGCCGTTTTGTGATCAAGTGCCGGGTGGCGAATCAGAACAGCAACAACGTTGCGCGTCGCAACGGCTTTACCCTGGAAGGGTGCCTGCGGGAAGCGGAATACCTCAATGGACGTTATGACGATGTGAACCTTTACGGCAGAGTTTTCCCCCTATAGCGCGCCCAGCAGGGGCGTGCGGGTGATTCGACTCTCGCCGTTAACTACTTTTTCGCCGCGCAGATGAATGCTGTCGCCGTCGAAAGCCTCAATGACGGCATTGTCGGTGATTTCAACGTGGTGCTCAATCAGTACGTCGCCGCTGATCCGCGCCCGTCCCTGAATCACAACCTTATCATCAATCATGATCGGCCCCCCGCGTAGCCACGCCTGACCGCCAATCAGCACGTGGTGCTTAATTACGCAGTTGCCTTCCACCACCGCATTCTCAGCCACCTGAGAGCTGTAGCGCACGGTAGGGATGGCATCGTCGTCGAATCCGGCAATCAGGCGCGCGTTGCCGTACACTTTTGCGCAGTCGCAGACCCAGACGTTATTGATATCGTTCCCTTCAAGAATCGCCTTGTCGAACACCTCGGCACGGTGCTCGATAAAGGCATAATTGACGATGGCCTCGCCGTAGATTTGCGCCTGATGCACCACGCGCGACTGGCTGACGGTCGCGTTGTCGTAGATTTTAAGGATCTGCTCCTGGTCTGGGGTTAAGCCTTTGGCGGCGATAATCATGCTGTTATGCAGCACCCGGGCATCACCAAAAATATGGCATTCCCCCCGTACGGTGGAGTTCTGGATGGTGACGTTGTCACTTATTCGCGCCCCATGGCTCACGTTTGCCCCGTCCAGCCAGCTGTTGCCGCTAATATGGGCATGGTCGCTGACGACGCACGGCAGGGTCAGACGGGCATTACCGGAGACGGTCGCACCGGCGAAGACCACGCTGTTTTCGTCGTAGATCCAGCAGTTCCCCTCCTGAGACAAGGCGCGTTCATCTTCAATCCAGCCGCCTTTCGTCCCGGCGGCGACGTCATTAAAATCTGTCGTGGCGATAATCTGCTTTAACGTAGCCGAGTGGGGCGTTTCGCCGTTTTTCCAGTGCCAGAGCCGGGTTTCATCGCTGAGCCGATACTTTTTCATCGTGTTATCCCTGGTGAGCGTCTTCACTAAACGTAGCAAACTTTCAGCTTTGCGTTGTGCTGGCATCCGAGGCGGAAACACCTTAAAATGGCATTTCAAATACATTTTAAACTTTAAAATTAATGAATAAAAATGACGAAACCCGGCAGGTACTTAACCTGCCCGCAGGTTATTTTGGCATGGTCCTTGGCATTATCGGCATGGGGTTCGCCTGGCGATACGCCAGCACCCTCTGGCCGGTTACGCGCTGGCCGGGTGAGGGGTTGGTTGCCCTTGCGGTGGTATGTTGGTTTTTACTGACGGTGGCGTTTATTACGCGCGCGGTGCGTTTCCCGCGTAGCGTGCTGGCGGAAATGCGACACCCGGTAATGAGCAGCTTTGTCAGCCTTTTTCCGGCCACCACGATGCTGGTTGCCATTGGGTTTGTCCCCTGGTACCGCCCGGTTTCGCTGGTGTTGTTTGCCGTGGGCGTGATGGTGCAGCTTGCCTATGCCGCCTGGCAAAGCGCCGGGCTATGGCGCGGTAACCATCCTCAGGAGGCGACAACGCCGGGGTTATATCTGCCTACGGTGGCAAACAATTTTATCAGCGCGATGGCGTGTGGTGCGCTGGGGTTTAACGATGCAGGGTTAGTCTTCCTCGGTGCAGGCGTCTTTTCCTGGCTCAGCCTGGAACCGGTTATTCTCCAGCGCCTTCGTAGCGCGGGTGAACTGCCCACCGCACTGCGTACGTCGCTGGGTATTCAACTGGCCCCGGCGCTGGTGGCCTGTAGCGCCTGGATTAGCGTCAACGGCGGGGAAGCCGATACCTTTGCCAAAATGCTGTTCGGTTATGGCCTGTTGCAACTGCTGTTTATGTTGCGTCTGTTGCCGTGGTATATGTCTCAGCCGTTTAACGCATCGTTCTGGAGCTTCTCGTTTGGCGTGTCGGCACTGGCAACCACCGGTCTGCATCTGGGGCACAGCAGCGCGTCAGGCTTTTTCCACGCCATTGCTGTGCCGCTCTTTATCTTCACTAACTTCATCATTGGGATGCTGTTGGTTCGTACATTCATCCTGCTGATACAGGGCAAACTTCTGGTGCGCACTGAGAAAGCACGGCTTATGCAATCTGAGGAACAATAATGGCTGTCGACGAAAACTACTTCACCGAGAAATATGGACTCACCCGTACCCATTCAGAGGTGCTGTACAGCGCAGAGATCGTTAAGCCCGGTAAAACGCTCGATCTCGGCTGCGGCAATGGCCGTAACAGCCTCTACCTGGCCGCTAACGGTTACGATGTGACGGCGTGGGATAAAAATCCCATGAGCATCGATAACATCGAACGCATTAAAGCGGCGGAAGGCATAGCGAATCTGCAGACGGCGATCAAAGATCTGAACAGCCTGAGCTTTGACAGGGAATACGATTTCATTCTCTCCACCGTGGTACTGATGTTCCTTGAAGCGAAAACCATCCCTGGTTTGATCGCCAATATGCAGCGCTGCACGAAACCGGGCGGTTACAACCTGATTGTGGCCGCCATGGATACTGCGGATTATCCTTGTACCGTCGGCTTCCCGTTTGCATTCAAAACCGGCGAACTGAGCCACTATTACGAAGGCTGGGATCTGCTTAAGTACAACGAAGATCCCGGCGAACTGCATCGCACCGACGAGAACGGCAACCGCATCAAATTGCGCTTCGCGACCCTGCTGGCACGTAAACCCGCTTAACGGGCGGCCAGCAGACAGAGCTGCAGGGCAGTGTGGTAAGAGGCCTCGAACGACGACAGCGGCAGAAACTCAAACCGTGAGTGGAAATTGTGCGCGCCGGTGAAGAAGTTCGGGGTTAACAACCCTTTGGCTGAAAGCGCCGCGCCGTCTGTTCCGCCGCGCATCGGGGTGGGTTTGGGGGTGATCCCAAGGGATTCCATTGCCGCAAACATCAGGTCAATGGCCCGGCGATCTTCCCCAATCGCATTGCTGATATTGCTGTAGGTATCCTCAATCTGGTACTCCACCTTTGCGGTGGGGTGTCGGGCGGCAATCAGCGCCGCGACGTCGGCAATCTGCTGCTTACGGGCGGCAAAGCTTGCCTGATCGAAGTCGCGGATATTCGCTCTCAGTACGGCCTCGTTTTGCCCGGCCTGAATGCCGTTAAACCAGATATAGCCCTCACGCCCCTCGGTGCACTCCGGGGTTTGCTGCCGGTCAAAATGGTTAATGAAATCCGTCGCCATCAGCAGCGGGTTCACCAGCACGCCTTTGGCAGACATGGGGTGCGCGGTGACGCCGGTAAAACGGATTTCTGCCGCCGCCGCATTAAAGTTTTCATAGACAATTTCGCCCAGCTCACAGCAGTCAATCGTCCAGGCAAAATCAACGTCGAAGCGCTTCAGATCCAGCGCTTTTGCCCCCTTCAGGCCAATCTCCTCATCCGGCACAAACGCAACCACGATATCCCCATGCTGATGCGCCGACGTCAGGTTTTCCAGCAGGGTCATCACCACGGTCACGGCGGCTTTATTATCTGCGCCTAATACGCTGGTTCCATCGCTGAAAATAATCTCTTCGCCGGGATAGGCCAGAATTTCCGGGTGCTCGTTGACGCGAAGCCAGATCTCTTTCTCTTTATTCAGACAGAGGTCTTCACCATTAAAGGTTAATATTTGTGGATGAATATCCGGTGATAATCCCACGTCAACGGTATCAATATGGGTAATAAATCCAATCCGCGGCGCGCCGGGCACATTGCCTTTTTTTACCGCGGTGACCGTGGCAAATTCATCGATGACAATGTCGTCTAAGCCCAGCTGTGTCAGCTCTTTCGCCAGTTCTCGCGCCATCTCATGCTGGCCCGGAGTGGAAGGGAGAGTACTGACTTTTGCATCGCTCTGGCTGGTGATGGCGAGATAACGGAAAAAGCGTTGCGTTAATTGTCTGGAAAGCGGCGAGCCCATAGTGTTTTCTTCCTTATTTATTTTTCGGGTGTTTGCTCCCTCACTTTAATGTTATTTATGAAATGGCAAAAGAATTAATTAGCCGTCGAATTAAAAGACAGGAATAAATGATGAAAAGCAAACTCACAACGTTAACTCTGGCACTCGCCGCGCTTACGGTCAGTTCCACCGTAGCCGCGAAAACGCTGGTGTATTGCTCCGAAGGGTCTCCGGAAAATTTTAATCCTCAGTTATATACCTCGGGTACCAGCGTGGACGCCAGCGCGGTGCCGGTCTATAACCGGCTGGTCGATTTCAAACCCGGCACCACGGAGCTGGTGCCGAGCCTCGCGGAGCGCTGGGAGGTGAGCGAAGACGGCAAGGTCTATACCTTCCATCTGCGCAAAGGGGTGAAATTCCAGAGCAATAAGTCCTTTACGCCAACGCGCGACTTTAATGCCGATGATGTGATCTTCTCGTTTATGCGCCAGAAGGATGCGAATCACCCTTACCATAACGTCTCTAACGGCAGCTATTCCAACTTTGAAAGTCTGGAGTTTGGCAGTTTAATCACCGCGATTGATAAAGTGGATGACCATACCGTGCGCTTTACCCTGGCGCACCCGGAAGCGCCATTTGTCGCCGATCTGGCGTGGTATTTTGCCTCCATTCTTTCGGCGGAATATGCCGACGCGATGCTCAAGGCGGGCACGCCGGAGAAGGTGGACATGGAGCCCATCGGCACCGGCCCCTTTAAGCTGGCGCAATACCAGAAAGACTCCCGCATCCTGTTCACCGCCTTCCCGGACTACTGGCAGGGGAAATCGAAGCTGGATCGGCTGGTGTTTACCATTACGCCGGATGCGTCGGTCCGTTTTGCCAAAATCGAGAAAAACGAATGTCAGGTGATGCCTTTCCCGAACCCGGCCGATCTGCCGCGGATGAAGGCGAACAAGGATATCAATCTCATGAGCAAGGCGGGGCTGAATACCGGCTTCCTGGCGTTCAATACCCAGAAGCCTCCGCTGGATAATGTGAAAGTGCGCCAGGCGCTGGCGATGGCCATCAACAAACCGGCCATTATTGACGCCGTGTTCCACGGCACTGGCACGGCGGCGAAGAACCTGCTGCCGCCGGGGGTATGGGGGGCCGACAGCGAGCTGAAGGATTACGAATACGATCCCGAAAAAGCCAAAGCGCTGTTAAAAGAGGCCGGTTTTGCCAACGGTATCAGCATCGATTTATGGGCGATGCCGGTGCAGCGCCCCTATAACCCGAATGCGAAACGCATGGCGGAGATGATTCAGGCGGACTGGGCGAAGGTGGGTGTGCAGACCAAAATCGTCACCTACGAATGGGGCGAGTACCTGAAGCGGGTGAAGGGCGGCGAGCATCAGGCCGCGCTGATGGGCTGGACCACGGCGACCGGCGATCCGGACAACTTCTTTGGTCCGCTCTTTACCTGCACCTCGGCGAACGGCGGTTCAAACTCGGCCAAATGGTGCTACAAGCCGTTTGATGACATCATCGCCGAGGCAAAATCGATAACCGATCATGACAAACGCGTGGCGCTGTATAAGCAGGCTCAGCAGATGATGCACGATCAGATGCCCGCGGTGATGATCGCCCACTCCACGATTTTTGAACCGGTTCGTAAGGACGTCACGGGGTACGAAATCGACCCGTTTGGCAAACATATCTTCTGGCAGGTGGATATTAATCAGTAATTTTTTACTGCCCGGACCGTCTCCGGGCAGACTTTTCGCAATTTGTGCTCTCAGCATCATTTTTTGTCACAACGCACCCGCCTGACTTTTGCTATAACTTCAAATGCATACTTGCAGATAACATGGAAAACCATCATGCGTACTCACTCTTTTTTTAAAGTTGCAGTGCTTTCTGGTCTGTTGGCACTGGCGGGGTGTTCATCCAAAGTTGCCGCGCCTGACCAATACTCCGGCTTTTTGAAAGATTACTCAGGCTTGCAGCAAACGACATCCGCAACGGGTAAACCAACCCTGCGTTGGGTCGATCCTTCTTATAACGAGGCGAATTACGACAGTATCATCTGGACGCCAATTACCTATTATCCGACACCTAAACCAACCACCCAGATTGGTCAACGTACGCTTGATGAACTGTTAAATTACACCAATAACAAGTTGAAAACCGCGATTGGCCAACGCAAGCCAATTGTGACGACGCCGGGCAAACACAGCCTGATTTTCCGCGGGGCGATCACCGGGGTGAGCTCGCAGAAAGAGGGCCTGCAGTTCTATGAAGTGGTGCCTGTTGCGCTGGTAGTGGCAGGTACGCAGATGGCAACCGGCCATCGCACCATGGATACCCATCTCTTTTTCGAAGGTGAGTTGATTGATGCGGCGACGAACAAACCGGTAATCAAGGTTGTTCGTAAAGGTGAAGGCAAAGAGCTGAGCAACGAAAATACGCCAATGACCTTCGCGACGCTGAAGCAGGTTGTTGATGACATGGCGACGGACGCCACCATGTTTGATGTGCATAAAACAGCGAAATAATCACATACGGCCTGCAAGCGCAGGCCGTTTTTTTATGCCGTACGCAGGCGTCTGAACCAGGTTTCCGGTCTGGTAAACATCACCATATTCCCGCCCAGAATCAGCAGTAACCCGATAATGCCGTTAATGTGCCAGACGTAGCCTTCATACACCGTGGAGATGGACAGCGCCACCAGCGGGAAGAGCAGCGTACTGTAGGCCGCTTTGCCCGGACCAATGCGTCCGACCAGGGTGAAGTAGGCACCAAAGGCAATCACCGAACCAAACAGGGCCAGATAGACCAGCGCTCCCATGTAGCTCATCGTCCATTGCGGCGCGAAGCTGTCGCCTCTGAACAGCGCGATGCAGCCCATCACCAGCGTGCCGTAGAGCATCGCCCACGCGTTGGTGGTCATCGTCTCTAGCCCTCTGCGCTGATGCCGCATGCTGATCATGTTGCCCAGCGAGAAGCCGTAGGTCCCGAGTGCGGAAAGGCCAATGCCCGTCAGCAGCGATACGCTCCAGCCGCTGGCCAGCAGATCGTCCCAGAAGAGGGTGATGATCCCCACCAGACCCAGGGCGGCGGCTGTCCAGAAACGCGCGGGTGGACGCTGTCCGAAGAAAATAAAACTGTTGATGGCGTTATAGAGCACCGCCATGGAAAATATCACCGACTCCAGGCCAGTGTTAATATGCGCCGCTGCCGTGTAAAAGCACCAGAAGTTGAAGCAAAACACGCAGCATCCTTGCAGCACGCAGAACAGATGATCCCGAAGCGCCAGTTTACGCAGGCGGCCAAGCGCCAGGAGCACCACCATCATCGTGGCGCTGGCCAGCGCAAAACGCCAGAAAATGGACACCGGAGCCGCCACAGGACCCTGCTGCAGGAAAATTGCAATCCAGGTGGTTCCCCAGATAACCACCACCAGTCCGTATAACAATGCGTTCATGTTGTCTCTCTTCTCAAACCACGGAAACCCACAGTATGGCGACGAAGACGTTGACAGGCTTTCACCGTCCTGCGGCGGACTTGCAAAATCTTGCGCTTTTTTCTGTTCCGGGGTCTGGCAACGTGAAGCAACAATTCTTAGACTGACATTCTGATTCACAGACGCGCTAACGGTTATGTCACACGCTTACGATACCTTTGAAACGCTACGCCAACAGAACGCCGTGCTGCGGGAAACCGTTGCGCTCAATTCCGGTATCCAGCTGGCGGCGTGGTACAACAAGCGCGACACGATCACCGTAAAAAGCAATCATCACACCCTGAGCCTGTACGTGGCGGACGGTTATGAGAGCTATCAAAAAACGCCGGGCGGCTGGAAAAACGGTGGTGGGCCGGATCGTTTTTGCCTGATGCCGAAAGAGAGTGAGTCGACGTGGGATATCCGCGATGACCTGTCGTTTGTCCACCTCTACTGCACCGATGACCATCTGCGCGATGTGGGTGAAAAAATCTGGGACAAACGCCCGCTGTCGTTGACGCTGGATGAAAAAATCTTTGGCAGCGATGCAAAAATCACTGCGCTCTATCGTCAGTTTTTGCTCGGCTGTGACTGGCAGCAAAAAGCCAATCAGCTGACGCTCAGCACGGCCTCGACGCTGCTGCTGACCCATCTGCTGCAGAACTATTCGAATGTGCAGTGGAAACTGCCGGTGGTCACCGGCGGGCTATCGCCGTTTGTACTGCGCAACGTGCTGGCCTTTATCGAAGAGAACCTTGCTCAACCGCTCACGCTGGCTGAACTGGCGGCGCAGGCCGCGCTCAGTGAGTACCATTTTGCCCGCATGTTCCGTCAGTCGACGGGGCTGGCACCGCACCAGTACGTGATGCAGCGCCGCATGGAGAAAGCCAAAACGCTGGTGCAGCATACGGCGACGCCGCTGACGGATATTGCACTCGCCTGTGGATTTAACTCCGCCAGCCACTTCAGCAACCGCTTTCGCAGCGTGATGGGGATGACGCCTTCACAGCTACGCGCGGCGAAGGCGTGATAAAACGGCGAAGCATACGCCTCCCAGCACCAGCCCCCAGAATGCAGAGCCAATCCCGAGCAGCGTCACGCCGCTGGCGGTCATCAGAAACGTGACAATCGCCGCGTCACGCTCCGTTTCGTTATGCAATGCCTGATACAAACTCCCGCTGATGGTGCCCAGCAGCGCCAGGCCTGCCAGCGTCTGGATCCAGCTCGGCGGCAGGGCCGCCATCAGCCCGGTAAGGGATCCCCCGAATACGCCCGCCAGCAGATAAAAACCGCCTGCCGCCATCGCTGCCAGCCAGCGTTTACTGGCATCCGGATGCGCATCCGGGCTCTGGCAAATGGCTGCGGTAATGGCTGCAATGCAGATGGAGTAGACGCCGAAGGGCGAAAGCAGCAGCGCCAGCCCGCCGGTCGCGATCATCAGTGGAGATACCGCCAGTGGATAGCCCGACGCTTTCATCGTGGCGACACCGGGCGCATTTTGCGACGCCATGGTCACGAGGAAAAAGGGCAAGCCGATACTGACCAGGCTGGTGAGGTTAAACGCAGGTGCAATGAACTGGGGCATGACGAGGGAAAGGGTGAGTCGGTTTGTGACAACGTCACCGCCCGCCCAGGCCACCACGCTCCCTGTTATCAGAGTCGCCACAATGGCGTAGCGTGGCGCCAGCGCTTTGGCGACCAGCCATGCCGCAATCATGCTGCCGCACAGCAGAAAATGGCCGTCGAGGTGACTGAACGTCTGCAGGCCAAAGCGCAGCAATACGCCTGCCAGCATCGCGGCGGCAAGCGAATGGGGAATAAGCTTCATCAGGCGGGCGAAGAGTCCGGTCAGGCCGCACAGTAAGATCAGCCCATTGGCGAAAATGAAAATGCCGATGGTTTCTGCAAGCGTTATCCCGTGCAGACTGGTAGCCAGCAGCGCCGCGCCGGGGGTTGACCAGGCGGTGAGTACCGGGGCTTTATACCACCATGACAGGGCGAGCGTACTGATCCCCATGCCGAACCCCAGTGCGGTCATCCAGCCGGCGATCTGCTGTGCGCTGGCACCTGCCGCGGCAGCAGCCTGCCAGATGATGGCGGCCGAGCTGGCATAACCGACCAGGACGGCAACAAATCCGGCAAGAATGGCGGGAAAAAGAGGGGCTGACTGGCGCATAATATCTCCGTTGTGCGTTATAACGTCCGCAATAAGGTAGCACTGTGCGTTATAGCGTACAAGTGATATGCTTACCCCCTCGGGAGGAAACATGGAAATCACACAACATCTTGCTACAACACTCAAGACGCAGCGCCAGGCGCGCGGCTGGAGCCTGTCAAAGCTGGCAGAAGAGACGGGGGTGTCAAAAGCCATGCTGGGACAGATCGAGCGTAATGAATCCAGCCCAACGGTGTCGACGCTGTGGAAAATTGCCACGGGGCTAAACGTCCCGTTCTCGGCGTTTATCACGCCGGAGGCAGACCGGCAGGCGGTGTTCGACCCGCAGCAGCAGGCGATGGTGGTGAAACCGCTGTTCCCGTGGGATGAGACGCTGAAGTTCGATCATTTCTCCATCACCCTGGCGCCCGGCGCCCTGAGTGAATCCACGCCGCACGAGGCGGGGGTGATTGAACACGTGGTGGTGATAAGCGGTGAACTGGAGATGAAAATTGACGGCGAATGGCGAACCCTTTACGCCGACCAGGGTGTGCGTTTTGCCGGGGATAAACCGCATGCCTACCGCAACAGCAGCAGCCGACCGGTGCATTTTCACTCCCTGATTCATTATCCCCGCTAAAGGCTCGCAAAACTGTTTCGCTGATGCATACTTCTGACTACAATAGCCGCCATTTTGACCATAACGGATAACGACGAAGTATGCGCCTGCAATCCCATCATCTTGAACTTTTAAGCCCGGCCCGCGATGCCGCCATCGCCCGTGAAGCGATCCTTCATGGGGCTGATGCCGTCTACATTGGCGGTCCTGGCTTCGGTGCCCGCCATAACGCCAGCAACAGCCTGAGCGATATTGCCGAGCTGGTGCCGTTCGCCCACCGTTTTGGGGCGAAAGTGTTCGTGACCCTGAACACCATTCTGCATGATGATGAACTGGAGCCTGCGCAACGTCTGATTACCGATCTCTACCAGACCGGCGTGGATGCCCTGATTGTTCAGGACATGGGCGTACTGGAACTGGATATTCCGCCAATTGAACTGCACGCCAGTACCCAGTGCGATATTCGCACCGTGGAGAAGGCGAAGTTTCTCTCCGATGCGGGCTTTTCCCAGATCGTGCTGGCCCGCGAGCTGAACCTGAATCAAATCCGCGATATTCACCAGGCGACGGATGCCACCATTGAGTTCTTTATCCACGGTGCGCTGTGCGTGGCGTATTCCGGGCAGTGCAATATCTCCCACGCGCAGACTGGCCGCAGCGCCAACCGCGGAGACTGCTCTCAGGCCTGCCGTCTGCCGTATACCCTGAAAGACGATCAGGGCCGCGTGGTCGCCTTCGAAAAACACCTGCTGTCCATGAAGGACAACGATCAAACCGCCAACCTGGGCGCGCTGATTGATGCCGGTGTGCGTTCCTTCAAGATTGAAGGGCGCTACAAAGACATGAGCTACGTGAAGAACATTACCGCCCATTATCGTCAGATGCTGGACGCCATTATTGAAGATCGCGGTGACCTGGCGCGCGCGTCTGCCGGTCGCACCGAGCATTTCTTTATTCCGTCGACGGATAAAACCTTCCACCGCGGCAGCACGGACTACTTCGTCAATGCCCGTAAAGGCGATATTGGCGCGTTTGATTCACCGAAGTTTATCGGTTTACCGGTGGGTGAGGTGCTGAAGGTCGCCAAAGATTATCTCGACGTGTCGGTGACCGAACCGCTGGCGAACGGGGATGGTCTGAACGTGATGATCAAACGTGAAGTCGTGGGCTTCCGTGCTAATACGGTGGAAAAGACCGGTGAAAACCGCTATCGCGTCTGGCCAAACGAGATGCCTGCCGATCTCTATAAAGCACGTCCTAACGCTGCGCTGAACCGTAACCTTGACCACAACTGGCAGCAGGCGCTGCTGAAAACCTCCAGCGAGCGTCGCATTGCGGTGGATATCGAGTTAGGTGGCTGGGAAGAGCAGCTGATCCTGACCATGACCTGTGAAGACGGCATCAGCGTCACGCATACCCTCGACGGTCTGTTTGAGGTGGCGAACAATGCAGAAAAAGCCCTCAACAGCCTGAAGGATGGCGTGGCGAAGCTGGGACAGACCATTTACTATGCGCGCAACATTGCGGTAAATCTGCCGGATGCGCTGTTCGTACCAAATAGCCTGCTGAACCAGTTCCGCCGGGAAACGGCAGAGATGCTGGATGACGCGCGACTGGCGAATTATCCGCGCGGCAGCCGTAAGGCGGAAACCGTGCCAGCGCCCGTTTACCCCGAGTCGCATTTATCGTTCCTGGCGAACGTGTATAACCATAAAGCGCGCGAGTTTTATCATCGCCACGGCGTGCAGTTAATTGATGCTGCCTATGAGGCGCACGAAGAGAAGGGTGATGTTCCGGTGATGATCACCAAACATTGTCTGCGTTTTGCCTTTAATCTTTGCCCGAAACAGGCGAAAGGCAATATTAAGAGCTGGAAAGCTACGCCAATGCAGCTGGTGAATGGCGACGAGGTGCTGACCCTCAAATTTGATTGTCGTCCGTGTGAAATGCACGTTATTGGCAAAATGAAAAACCATATTTTCAAAATGCCGCCACCGGGCAGTATTGTTGCCTCCGTGAGCCCCGACGAACTGATGAAAACCCTGCCGAAACGTAAGGGTAATTAATTAACGAAAGTGAGTACCCGGTTTGCGCGATTTTTGCCACAGGTGATGTTCGCGCAAACCCTCTGCTGATTCCTCCGCTGCGCTGCGTAATTCATCACTGTCTGCCTCGTGCCGAAGTTGATGATCAACATTCTTAACCCACAAATATTCATGGCCTTTGTGTCCTGCCATCAGCTGGCCGGAAAACAGGGCGCAGACCAGCATCATAAGCGTTAACCCCTTTTTGAACATGGACTTCCCCTTCACTAAAAATGCCACGCTAGCATGAACGTAGTTTCGTAGGGTTATTATTGGCATTTTCAAATTAGCGCAAAGAATATGTCATGTTGCGCGAACAGGATATATTTTGCGCGTAGTGAGATTTTTCCTAAAAAAGAATTATCTTTGTCATACCCTAAAATTTGGTATCAAAATATGGCAGAGGTTTAAGGATTAATCTTATATAATAAGATTTCTCTGACAAAGGAATGGATCTGATTCAATGAAAAAAGTCATGTCAATAGCGCTTCTGGTGGTTGCCGTTGGGGCTGTTGTAGGTATGAACGTTAACTGGAGTGGCGAACCGGATTATATTCAGTCAGCGGAAGCTCGGGTCGGTTCTTATTTAACCAGCGACTACGGACGCGTGGCGTGTAATAGCAAGCAAATTGATGACGAGCGTTGGGAATTAGGGTGTACCAATCCGTCGAAAAGTAAAACATTCCAGTTTGCTGTTTTCTCAGCAGATAAAGCACCGTATGGCGTCTCGCGTCCATTCTATCTGGAAGCGATTAACGATGATGCAAAACAGAGCGCGGAACAGGGCCTGATGCGCTACCTGCAAATTAATACCAAAGCGGGTTAATGGCTCTGTTTAGCTTTTGTTGAGTTCAGGCATGTTAGGTTGTTATTGATCCGCTGCCCGGCATGGAGTGTCGGGACGTAGACATGAAAATACAAATCTATCCATGCAAGCATTTACCGCCAGATTATGGCGGTTTTTTTTGCCTGCGAACCGGCCATCAGCGTGGCGGGCGGGCAAACTGTTTACGGTACTGGGCAGGGGAAAGCGCGAACTGCTGGCGGAAATGGTGTCGCAGGGTCGCTGCCTGACCAAATCCGGTTTGTTCAGCAATGCTGTCGATGCTGAGACGGCTGCTCTCAAGATAATCTTTTGCCCGCAGGAGTCGTTCATTAAGCAGCCAGCGCGCAGGCGTGGTGCCTGTGGCAGCCTGAAAGCGGCGCAGAAAGGTGCGCTGGCTCATGCCGACGCGACGCGCCAGCGAATCCACGCTGTGAGAAATGCTCAGGTGATTGTGCAGGAAGTCGAACAACTGTCCCAGACGCTGGCTCTCCCGCAGCTGTGCCACCGGGCGACTCAACTGCTGCGGCTGGGAGCCATCCCGGTGGGGAGGAATGACCAGACGGCGCGCGACGCTGTTGGCGGTTTCCATACCGTAATCCCGTCGCACCACGTGCAAACAGAGATCGATGCCTGCCGCGCTTCCTGCAGAGGTCAGAATATCGCCTTCATCCTGATACAACACATCCTCGACCACGCCGATCGCCGGATAACGGGCTTTCAGCGCCTCAATATAGCGCCAGTGGGTGGTGGCTTTACGCCCGTTCAGCAGACCCGACGCGGCCAGAACAAACACCCCGGAACAGATAGAAAGCAGCTGGCAACCGCGCGCATTGGCCCGGCGTAAGGCCTCACAGAGCGCCGCGGGAACAGGCGCATCCATCCCTCGCCAGCCCGGCACAACGATCAGGTCTGCCGATTCCAGCAGATCAAGCCCCCCGTCGGTCAGGATGCGGATCCCACCGGTTGCCCGAAGCTCACCGTCATCAATGCCCGCCACCGCAAAACGATACCATTCGTCGCCCAGCTCGGGACGTGGCAAACCAAAGATTTCCACCGCCACGCCAAATTCAAAGGTACACAAACCGTCATAGGCCAGTACCACCACCTGCGGGCGGGAAACCTGTCTTAAGTTTGTCATCTTTTTGCTGTTTTCTGGCATAAGCGGACGCATTCACGTGATCAATTTCTGGATAGAGTAGTGTTAACACAAACGCCAAAGATGAGGAAGGATCATGAGTTATGTTACTGAATTTCCGGCTGCCGAGCCGCAGGAAGCCGTTACCCATTTTCTGCGTCGCCTGAGCGTCGAAACAGACTGTGCCGATGTGCACCATGCGCTGACGAATAACGAGCAGGACTTTGTGTTGCTGCATGTTGTCGGGAAACCTGAGCAGTTTGCCCGTCGTCATGTGCCCGGCGCGATACATATGCCCTGGAGCCAGATCACCGAGGCGCGCATGGCGCAGTGGCCGGCCGATACGCTGTTCGTGGTGTACTGCGCCGGGCCGCACTGTAACGGCGCGGACAGAGCCGCGCTGAAGCTGGCGCGTCTCGGACTGCCGGTGAAAATCATGATTGGCGGCATCACCGGCTGGGAGGACGAACAGTACGCGTTTGCCAGTAGCGAAACCGCTGCCGCGTTGTGAACATGAATAAATTTCAACTGTCGTGAAATTTTCTCGTTTGCCGGGATACAGCAGGTATGTCATCTTTTTTGGACATTTAGACATCCAGAAGTCTAAAACTTCAAGAGATGAATTATCACTGCTGGCAATTATCGCCGGCAGACAGAGGAGATTTCCATGCAGCGACAGCACGCCCCATACCGCGCCGATGTAGTCGGCAGTTTTTTACGCCCGGATGCCATCAAACTGGCTCGCCAGCAGTTTGCCCGCGGTGAGATTGATGCCGGGCAGCTTCGCGCGGTGGAAGATGACGCGATCCGCCAGGTGGTCGAACAGCAGTGCGCCTGCGGCCTGCACGTGGTCACCGACGGTGAGTTCCGTCGCGCCTGGTGGCACTTCGATTTCTTCGATGGTCTGCAGGGGGTTGAGCGTTACGATTCACAGCAGGGCATTCAGTTCAACGGCGTGCAGACCAAAGCGCACGGCGTGCGCGTCACCGGCAAGCTGGGCTTTGGCGATCATCCGATGCTGGAAGACTTCCGCTACCTGAAAAGCATCAGCGGCAACGCGCAGCCGAAAATGACCATTCCCAGCCCGAGCGTGCTGCACTTCCGTGGCGGTCGCAAAGACATCGATGCGACGGTCTATCCGGATCTGAATGACTATTTTGACGATCTGGCCACCACCTGGCGCGACGCCATCCGGGCCTTTTATGATGCAGGCTGTCGCTATCTGCAGCTGGATGATACCGTCTGGGCCTACCTCTGTTCGGATGACCAGCGTCGTCAGATCCGCGAGCGCGGGGAAGATGCCGATGAGCTGGCGCGTACCTATGCCCGCGTGCTGAACAAGGCGCTGGAAGGAAAACCAGACGATTTGACCATCGGTCTGCATGTCTGTCGCGGTAACTTCCGCTCCACCTGGATTTCCGAAGGCGGCTATGAGCCGGTGGCCCAGGTGCTGTTCGGCACGGTGAACGTCGATGCCTTCTTCCTGGAGTACGACAATGACCGTAGCGGTGATTTCGCACCGCTGCGCTTTGTCCGCCCGGGCAAGCAGCAGGTGGTGCTTGGCCTGATCACCACCAAAAATGGCGAGCTGGAAAACCCTGAAGGGGTGAAAGCGCGCCTGGAGGAGGCGGCCAGATACGTGGCGAAAGAGCAGATCTGCCTCAGCCCGCAGTGCGGTTTTGCCTCCACTGAAGAGGGCAACACCCTGAGTGAAGCCCAGCAGTGGGACAAAGTGCGTCTGGTCACGCAGATCGCCAGCGAAGTCTGGTAATTCCGTCGTCACAGCGCTGCATTATAAAAGTGCAGCGCTGTACCATTCTGAGTCGTTCTCTTTACATCCCGCGTTACACATCCTGCAATAGCACGTTATTCATCCTGGCATCCTTTTTGCTCCTGTTTCGCTGAGACATTTTTCCGCGTCCATGCCGTAACGGACGTCTTCGCACAGCGTTCTTTTTCAGGAGTGAAAATATGCACCGTCGTACATTATTAAAAGCCTTCGCGTTGTCTGCGTCAGTCGTTGCTATGGGGATGAGTTTTGGCGCACAGGCGGCCGAGACCATCAAAGTGGGGATTATGCATTCGCTCTCCGGCACGATGGCGATCTCAGAAACGCCGCTGAAAGATGTCGCCCTGATGACGATTGACGAGATCAACGCCAAAGGCGGGGTGCTGGGTAAAAAACTGGAGCCAGTGGTGGTTGACCCGGCCTCTAACTGGCCGCTGTTTGCTGAAAAAGCGCGTCAGCTGCTGAGCCAGGATAAAGTGGCCGTGGTGTTTGGCTGCTGGACCTCGGTGTCACGTAAATCCGTACTGCCGGTGTTTGAGGAACTGAACGGTCTGCTGTTCTATCCGGTGCAATACGAAGGCGAAGAGATGTCGCCGAACGTCTTCTATACCGGTGCGGCGCCAAACCAGCAGGCCATTCCGGCGGTGGAGTACCTGATGAGCGAAGACGGCGGTAGCGCTAAACGCTTCTTCCTGTTGGGCACGGATTACGTCTACCCGCGAACCACCAACAAGATCCTGCGCGCCTTCCTGCACTCCAAAGGCGTGGAAGACAAAGATATCGAAGAGGTCTACACCCCGTTCGGACACAGTGACTACCAGACCATCGTCGCCAACATCAAGAAATTCTCCGCAGGCGGTAAAACCGCGGTGGTCTCCACCATCAACGGCGATTCTAACGTCCCGTTCTACAAAGAACTGGCTAACCAGGGGCTGAAAGCAACCGATGTCCCGGTAGTGGCGTTTTCCGTTGGCGAAGAGGAGCTGCGCGGGATTGACACCAAACCGCTGGTCGGCAACCTGGCCGCGTGGAACTACTTCGAGTCCGTTGATAACCCGACCAACCAGGCCTTCGTGGCGGACTATAAAGCCTATGCCAAAGCCCATAAGCTGCCTAACGCCGATACCGTAGTCACCAACGACCCGATGGAAGCCACCTATGTTGGGATCCACATGTGGGCGCAGGCGGTAGAGAAAGCAGGCACCACCGACGTGGATAAAGTGCGCGCGGCCATGGCCGGACAGTCCTTTAAGGCACCCTCCGGCTTTACGCTCACCATGGATGCCACCAACCATCACCTGCATAAGCCGGTCATGATCGGTGAAATCGAAGGTAACGGTCAGTTTAACGTGGTCTGGCAGACGGAAGAGCCGGTACGCGCCCAGCCGTGGAGCCCGTTCATCGCCGGGAATGATAAAAAGCCCGATCAGCCGATGAAGACCGCCAGCAACTAAGCCATTACTGCAGGGAGAAAAGTCATGAACGCCATGCGCATGATGATCGCTATTGTATGGCTTACCGGACTGCTGCCAGGGATGGCGCAGGCATCGGATGCCGATCAATTTGTTGCCGCCAGCCGCAGCCAGCAGGCGGATATGCTGACCCGCTGGGCTCTCGCGCCGGATGCCGCAAGACTGCCGTTACTGCAGGCGCTGCAAAACGAAAATCTGTTTGCCGACAGCCAGAAACATGCCTTTGCGCGACGCAATGGCGAGATGGTGGCGCTGGGAGATTCCCCTGCTGCAGAAGGGCAAACCAAAGCCGTACGCCTGACCAACCGTCTGCGGGTGCTGGCCGCCACGGCCAACGCTACGCATCAGCTTATCAGTGACAACGTCACGCAGCGGCGTGCCGCCGCGCGCCAGTTACAGCGGGATGCGCAGCCGGAAATGATCGGCCTCCTGCAAACGCGGGTAAGCAGTGAAACGGACGATGTGGCGCGCCAGTCGCTGCTGCTGGCGCTGGCTAATCTCCAGCTCGCCAGCCCACAGGCTGACGTGCGTCTTCAGGCTATTGAACTGCTCGGGCAATCTGACGACCCGGACGTGCCATCCCGACTCATGCCATATACCCAGACGCAAACCGAACCGGATGCCCGCGTACGTGCCGCCGCCGGGGAGAGCCTGAGCCAAATCCAGCACCGTCTGATGTGGGGCGATCTCCTCGGGCAGGCGTTTATGGGGCTGTCGCTGGGCTCGGTCCTGCTGCTGGCGGCGCTGGGGCTGGCGATCACCTATGGGCTGCTGGGTGTCATCAACATGGCGCACGGCGAGATGCTGATGCTTGGGGCGTACGCCACGTGGATGGTTCAGCAGATCATGGCCAGCGTCACGCCTCAGTGGCTGGCGCTGTATCCGGTTGTCGCGCTGCCCATCGCATTCTGCCTGACCGCCGGCATCGGGATGATCCTGGAACGCACCGTGATCCGCCATCTCTACGGTCGTCCGCTGGAGACATTACTCGCCACCTGGGGTATCAGCCTGATGCTGATCCAGCTGGTACGCATGACGTTTGGCGCGCAGAACCTGGAGGTGGCAAACCCGGCCTGGCTGTCCGGCGGGGTGCAGGTGTTTGCCAACCTGACGCTACCGTGGAACCGCATTGTGGTATTGGGCTTTGTGCTGATGGTGCTGTTCTTCACCTGGCTGGTCCTGAATAAAACCCGTCTCGGCCTGAATGTGCGTGCGGTAACGCAAAACCGCAGCATGGCGGCCTGTTGCGGGGTGCCGACCGGACGTGTCGATATGCTGGCGTTTGGTCTGGGCTCCGGCATTGCCGGTTTAGGCGGCGTGGCGCTCTCCCAGTTGGGTAACGTCGGGCCGGAACTGGGCCAGGGTTACATTATCGACTCCTTCCTGGTGGTGGTTCTTGGCGGTGTCGGACAGCTGGCAGGGAGCGTGGCGGCGGCGTTTGGCCTTGGGATCTTCAACAAAATTCTTGAGCCGCAGATGGGGGCAGTGCTGGGCAAAATCGTCATTCTGATGGCCATCATTCTGTTTATTCAGAAGCGTCCGCAGGGATTGTTTGCGCTGAAAGGGAGGGTCACTGACTGATGAGCCAGCCACTTACCTTAAAACTGGCGCGAAAAGCGCCACGCACAACGCAGATTGCAGGCAGCCTGCTGGTGGCGTGTTTGCTGATATTGCCGTTCTTTGCGATGTTGCCCGCCACCCATCCGCTGGCGCTGTCGACCTGGATGCTGACGCTGCTCGGCAAAATCCTGTGCTACGCCATCGTTGCGGTGGCGCTCGATCTGGTATGGGGATATGCCGGTATGCTCTCGCTGGGCCACGGGATCTTCTTCGCCCTGGGCGGATACGCCATGGGGATGTACCTGATGCGCGAGGCCGCGGGCGATGGGCTGCCCGCATTTATGTCGTTTCTCTCCTGGAGCGAACTGCCGTGGTTCTGGTGGGGAACCCAGCACTTTGCCTGGGCGCTGGTACTGATTGTGATGGTGCCGGGGCTGCTGGCGCTGGTGTTTGGCTGGTTTGCCTTTCGCTCAAAAATCAAAGGGGTTTATTTCTCGATCATGACGCAGGCCCTGACGTACGCGGGAATGTTGCTGTTCTTTCGCAACGAAACCGGGTTTGGTGGCAATAACGGTTTTACCGGTTTTACCACGTTGCTGGGGTTCTCCATCACCGCGACCACGACACGTATCGCGCTGTTTCTGGCGACCGTCATGTTGCTGCTCCTCACGCTTGGCATCGGCATTGCCCTCGCCAGAAGCAAGTTTGGCCGTATTCTCACCGCCGTGCGCGACGCTGAAAACCGCCTGACGTTTTGCGGCTACGATCCGAAGGGATTTAAGCTGCTGGTATGGACGCTTTCCGCCATGCTGTGTGGCCTGGCGGGAGCGCTCTATGTGCCGCAGGTCGGGATTATTAACCCCGGTGAAATGTCGCCGACCAACTCCATTGAGGCCGCCATCTGGGTAGCGCTGGGCGGCCGCGGCACGCTGGTTGGCCCGGTCATTGGTGCGGCGCTGGTGAACGGCGCGAAGAGTTTCTTCACCGTCGCAATGCCGGAATACTGGCAGCTGTTTCTCGGGCTGATTTTTATTGCGGTTACGCTGTTTTTACCGCGCGGCGTCTACGGCCTGTTTCGTAAGGGAGAGAAATAATGCAGCCAGCAGAAGGATTATTCACTCGCCAGCTGCCCGGGGATCGCTATCGCGAGCAGACGGACCCGGTGCTGCAGCTGGATAAGATCAACGTCAACTTCGATGGGTTTCAGGCGCTGACGGATCTCACGCTGAACATCGGCGTGGGGGAGTTGCGCTGCGTGATTGGGCCAAACGGCGCGGGAAAAACCACGCTGATGGACGTGATCACCGGCAAAACGCGGCCAAAAAGCGGTAAAGCCGTTTATGACCAGTCGGTAGATCTGACCCAGCTTGAGCCCGCCGCCATTGCGCGCCAGGGGATTGGCCGCAAGTTTCAGAAACCGACGGTATTTGAGGCTTTGACGGTATGGGAAAACCTTGAGATTGCCATGAAAACCGACAAGTCCGTCTGGGCAAGCCTGCGGGCCAAACTCAACGGCGAACAGCGCGATCGCATTGATGAGATGCTGGTCCTGCTGCGGCTCGCCGGTGAACGCGACCGCCGCGCCGGACTGCTTTCGCACGGACAAAAACAGTTCCTCGAGATCGGAATGCTGCTGGTCCAGGATCCGCATCTGCTGTTGCTGGACGAACCCGCCGCCGGGATGACGGACGCGGAGACCGAGTACACCGCCGAGCTTTTCCGGACCCTGGCAGGCAAGCACTCGTTGATGGTGGTTGAGCATGACATGGGGTTTGTTGAAACCATTGCCGATCGCGTGACCGTACTGCATCAGGGACAGGTGCTGGCAGAAGGCTCGCTTCGCGAGGTGCAGGCCAACGAGCAGGTAATTGAAGTCTATCTGGGACGCTAAGGAGCCTTGATGTTACAGGTTAACGAACTGAATCAATACTACGGTGGAAGTCATATTCTGCGCGGCGTGAGCTTTGAGGCCATCACCGGCGAAGTGACCTGCCTGCTGGGGCGCAATGGCGTGGGTAAAACCACGCTGCTGAAGTGTCTGATGGGGCTGATCCCGGCGAAAACGGGTGAGGTTATCTGGCAGGGGAAAAAGATCACCCACAACAAGCCGCACCAGCGGGTGCAGTCTGGCGTGGCGTATGTACCGCAGGGACGTGAGATTTTCCCGCGCTTAACCGTGGAAGAGAATCTGCTCATGGGGCTCTCGCGCTTCTCAGCCCGCGAAGCAAAACATGTCCCGGAGGAAATCTGGCAGCTTTTCCCGGTATTAAAAGAGATGAAGCATCGACGCGGAGGCGATCTCTCTGGCGGACAACAGCAGCAGCTGGCGATAGGCCGCGCCCTGGCGAGCCGTCCGCAGCTGCTGATCCTCGATGAACCTACCGAAGGCATTCAGCCCTCGGTAATCAAAGAGATTGGCCACGTGATCCGCCAGCTTGCAGACCGGGGGGACATGGCGATCCTGCTTGTGGAGCAGTTTTATGACTTTGCGGCAGCGCTGGCAGACAGCTATCTGCTCATGTCTCGCGGCACCATTATCCAGCGAGGACGGGGAGAAAAAATGGAGCAGGAGGGCGTTCGCGGACAGGTTGCGATCTGAAATGTTATAATATAACATCCTCATTCTTATAAAAACGGAGTGAGGATACTGTTGTGGCTGCACATATTGGAAAATTTGCGATGACTCTGGGGGCGCTGCTGGTCAGCGGCCAGCTGTTTGCCCACTCACACGGTCACCAGATGACCGAAGCGGAGCAAAAGGCGGCAAACGGCGTGTTTGCGGATAAAGACGTTAAGGACCGGAAACTGTCCGACTGGGACGGCACCTGGCAGTCCGTTTATCCCTTCCTGCTGGATGGCTCGCTGGATCCGGTCTTCAGAAAGAAGGCGCAGAAGGACAATAAAACGTTCGACGAGATCAAAGCCTATTACCGCACGGGGTACGCCACCGATGTGGAGGCTATCGGCATCGAAAATAACGTCATGGAATTCCATAAAGGTAAAGAGGTCAGCCGCTGTCAGTATGATTACAGCGGCTACAAAATTCTGACCTACGCGTCAGGCAAAAAAGGTGTTCGCTATCTGTTTGAGTGTAAGGACGCGGGCAGCAAGGCACCGAAGTTTGTTCAGTTCAGCGACCACACCATTGCGCCAAAAGCCTCATCCCACTTCCACATCTTTATGGGCAATACTTCCCACGAGGCACTGCTGAAAGAGATGGATAACTGGCCGACCTATTATCCAAACGAGATGTACAAAGAGCAGGTGGTGGAGGAGATGCTGCACCACTAGGCTGTTGCTGTTGCCGGGTGGCGGCTACGCCTTACCCGGCCTGCGATCAGGGTTTTGTAGGTCGGGTAAGCGCAGCGCTACCCGACACGCAATCTTCACGCTTCACGCTCATTCCACGCAGGATCATCAGCCAGGCAATGACGATAGCCGCCATCATAATCATAAACAGCGACCAGTGCGGCAAATGGGTCAGGATGATGCCGGTGATCATCGGGTTGGCCGCCGCGCCGAGCCAGCCCAGCGCCTGAGCGGAGAAGTAGCTTGCTTTCATACCCGGCGGGGCGATGTTGTCGATCAGCATATATTCACCCGGTGCATAAATAATCTCACCCAGCGTAAAGATGGCGGCGGCGATGCCCCAATAAATCAGGTTTTCTCCGGAGATCATAAAGCCACCCAGCCCCACGATAAAAAACAGGGTGGCGGCCGTCATCAACGGGCGAATATTGCTGGCAGAGATTTTGCGTCCGAGTGCGTACTGCAGCGTCACCACCACGGCGGCATTGACGGGCAGAACCACGGCGACCACCTTTTCGGCGAAATCACTGTCTGCATGCGCGGCCAGGACATACTGCGAAATACAGCTCGCGAACGACCCGCCGACGTATGACGCGAGCAGGCCAGAGAGCGTATACCAGAACAGCGCGCGGTCTTTCAGCAAAACCGACGGCTGCCACGTTGTCTTCTGCTCCACGATATCTAACGCAATGCTTTTTTGCACAAAGAAGTGGATAAACCCCAGCGGCAGAGCGGCACAGAACGCGGCCAGCCAGAACGGCAGCTGCAGGCTGTACATCACCAGAAACGTGCCAAGAGGCGGCCCGATCGTCCAGCCGATGTTCAAAAAACTGTAGTTCAGCGAAAAAACGCGGGCTTTTTCACTGGAGGTCAGCACCTCGGAGAACCAGGCTTTCAGCACCGTCGAGAACACAGAATAGGCACAGTTGATTAACGAAAAGAACAGCACCACCAGGGTGACGTTATTGACCAGCGGGATCGCCACAAAACCGGCGATAAACGCCACAATCGCGATCAGCATGTAGCGCTTTTTATCGAACTTATCGGCCAGAATGCCAAACCCCAGGCTGAATACCACGCCGATGGTCAAGGCGATGGTCAGGGCATAACCAATATTCTCGACGCTCATGTTAAACACGCGCGTGAGATAAATAGTCATAAACGGCAGCGTGGCGCCACGACCGATGGTTAATAACAATGACGATGCCAGCAGCGCTGCGGTTGAGCGCCTGAGAGATGGTTTCATATTCCTGCCCGACAAATGCTTATGCTTTTTATAGTGTGTCCTAAAAGGAGTATCACGACATAAGAGGCTTGTATAGCGCCCAATTTATCCGTAAGTGCTTCAACTGCCTGCCAGAATTAATGATCTTCTCGCGGCGCACTTTTTTCTGTTACCTTGAAGTGTTAACAAATTATTAATAAATCAGGGGCAGGGTATGACGCGTAAAGACGGATTGCTGGCACTGCTGGTGGTCATCGTATGGGGACTTAATTTTGTGGTCATCAAAGTGGGGTTGCATAACATGCCCCCGCTGATGTTGGCCGGTTTGCGCTTTATGCTGGTCGCCTTCCCGGCACTGTTCTTTGTTGCCCGCCCGAAAATTCCGTTTACCTTGCTGCTGGGTTATGGCCTGACCATCAGCTTTGGCCAGTTTGCGTTTCTGTTTTGTGCCATCAAATTCGGGATGCCGGCCGGGCTGGCCTCGCTGGTGCTGCAGGCGCAGGCGTTCTTCACCATCATTCTTGGTGCGTTTGTTTTTGGCGAGCGTTTACAGGGCAAACAGCTGGCGGGGATCACTCTGGCCGTGTTTGGCGTGCTGGTGCTGATTGAGGCCAGCCTGAACGGTCAGCATGTGGCGTTACTGGGCTTTATGCTGACGCTGGCAGCGGGGCTGAGCTGGGCCTGCGGCAATATTTTCAACAAGCTGATCATGCAGCATGAAACACGCCCGCAGGTCATGTCGCTGGTGGTCTGGAGCGCGCTGATCCCGATTGTGCCGTTTATGATGGCCTCGCTGATTTTTGATGGCCCGGCGGTGATGCTGACGAGTCTGGTTGAAATCGATCTCACCACTATTCTGTCACTGGTCTACCTGGCGTTTGTCGCCACCATTATCGGGTACGGGATCTGGGGTTCTCTGCTGGGGCGCTACGAAACCTGGCGCGTGGCGCCGTTATCGCTGCTGGTGCCGGTTGTCGGGCTGGCGAGCGCTGCAATTTTGCTGGACGAAAAGCTGAGTGCATTACAGCTGCTCGGCGCGGTGCTGATCATGGCCGGGCTGTATATCAACGTGTTTGGCTTACGCGTGCGTCGGGCGGCGCGAGTGCGGAATTAGGGCAGAAAAAAGCCCCGCATCGGCGGGGCAAAACGAATCAGAAGCCGTGCTGATTATAATAAGGCACGCCTAATTCGTCGGATTTGTCGCTACCAGACCCCATGTGGTTGAAATCATAAGGGGACTGGCTATGTGCTGACGGCAAAATCATCGTGTCATGATTATTTTGCTGCGTTGCACGAGGGGGTTGCTCCGCGAAGGTCTGGCTGGAAAAGAGCACCAGCAAGGCGAGGGCGGCGGAGGCGGTAACGTTCATGATTTCCTCGGTTACGTCTTTACAGGCGATGATTAACTACAATGTTTTAGCGGATAAAGGTATCGGGATTCACCCGGCACGCTGGTGATACGATACTTATGAGGCGGCACGTCGAAGTAGTTCTTAAACGTACGCGTCAGGGTCTGTTGCGATTCAAACCCGTATCGCTCCGCCAGATAAAGGATCGGTTCATTGCTTTCTTTCAGTTTTTGGGCAATTTCCGTCAGCTTGCGGCTGCGAATATATTGACCTAATGAATGACCGGTCTCTTTTTTAAACATCCGTTGCAGGTGCCATTTGGAGTAACCTGAACGCTCAGACACTTTTTCAAGGGAGAGCGGCGATTCCAGGTTATCTTCGATCCAGTCCAAAATGCTATGAATGGTGATAGCGTCAGTATTGCGTCTGGACATCGTCATACCTCTTTTTCTGTTTACGGCAGTATTTTCTTAAGCAAAAGCTCAAGCGTTGCCACTTCCTCTGCCGTTAAGTTTTTTGTTAGTTCCTGATGCAGTGTTTGTCCTACTAATTGATGACATTGTTCACACATATCCGCACCGTCGCTGGTGAGTGTCACCAGGACGCCGCGCTTGTCATTCGGGTTAGGGCTTCGTTCTATCCATCCTTTACAGACGAGACGATCCAGCATGCGGGTCAGCGCGCCCAGATCGACAGAGAGCACCTTTTTTAACTCAACCGGGGTGATACACACCTGGCAGCGAATGGAGCACAGCACTTTAAACTGCGTTGCGGTGATATCCAGCGGCGACAGATAGTCATTCAGCAGGCGGTCTTTTTTCTGATTAACCAGATGAATAAGACGACCCAGCGGAACAACGTCGTTGAAGATATCACTGGTGCTTTTCACAATGGTTGCCCTGGCAAGTAGTTTAGTCACGGCAGATATTATTGCTCAGGCAAGTATAAGTCAACTGAATGGATCTGCGGATGCCACGAATTGCTAAAACGTTTCATTCATGTTGCGGAGGAGTTGACTGACACCCCTGGATGCCAGTCAACGAGGGAGGTTATACATCTGCAGGATAGGGTAGACCAAGCCGCTCAAACTGCTCAGCAGGCGCGTCGTTTTCAATAAGCAGACGAATGAGCAAGGCTATCATTCGCGCTTCCGTCGTGGGATCGTCCAGAGGTGATTCTTGCTGCGGGTCGGTCTGGAGATCGAACAACAAATTTCCGCTTTGGTTAACACCTTTGTATTTTTCTTTTGCCGGGATCCGCAGCGTTTGCAATCCCTTCGTGAAGCTGAAGGGGGCGGCAAGAGAAAGGTGCTTGAGTTCTTCTATATTGTAACGGGTGTTCATCTTAGCTGGCATCAGGGTGTAGTTGGCAATTCGATCTTCAAGGCCAGGCACGGCCGCTCGCATATACACATAGCGGCCATCAGTTACGTTCACATGACCGCTAAAGACGCCAAACAACGCGGCTTCTCGTACTGGTTTATCAGTATCGACTGTCTCTGCAAGAGGTAAACCCTGCATATCTTCAGGGATGGGGAGATTGAAATAATCCAGCACAGTGGGTGCCCAGTCGATCATCTGTACCAGCGCATCGCGTTCAACGGCCTGTTGCCGGATGCGTGGATCCCAGATAAACAGAGGATTGTTTGCCACTTCGTTATAGTACGGCATCTGATTCTTCGCCCACCAGCCGTGTTCTCCCAGCAGGAAACCGTGATCGGTACCCACAATCAACAATGTGTCATGCCAGAGATCGCATTTATCCATCATATCAAGCAGGCGCCCCAGGTTGCGGTCGCACATAGAAAGCAGGGCACGGTACTGGCATCTGATATGCTGAACGGCTTCTGGACTCTCCTCAACTTTACCCCGGGGCCAGTCGTAATGCGGACCAGTCCATTCATCCTGATAAAGTGCCAGGTACTCATCGGGGCTATGAAACGGTTCGTGAGGATCGAAGGTTTCGATTTGAAGTAACCAGTTATCCTGATGTTGGTTTTTCTCGATGAAATCGCAGCCCGCATCAAAGACCCGTGTTTGCGGGAAATCTGCTTCCTGCTGAATATACTCCCGATTAGCCCAGTCGTGACGCCACAGGCCTGAAACACCACCGCCGGTCTGTTTCTGAGGAACGCGCAAAACGTCAGGTATGGCAGGGTCGCCGACGCAGCCTTTCCAGTGATCGCCTTCCTGACCGCGAATAATCTCCCATGAGCTGTAACGATTGTGATAGTTACCGCCACCGTCTTCCCAGTAATGAAGATGATCGCTGATTAAGTGTGTATAAATTCCCGCTTCTTTAAGCAGTTCAGGCAGAGAATCGTCAAAGGGCTCCAGCGGTCCCCACTCCCGGTGCAGAAAATTATAACGTCCGGTATGCAACTCACGGCGAGCAGGCATACAGGGCATACTGCCAACGTAGCTGTTGTTGAACATTGCGCAGTGCTCAGCCAGACGCTGAAAATTAGGTGCCTGTGTTACCGGGTCGCCATACGGGGGAAGGTAATGTTTGTTAAGACTATCGAAAAGCAAAATGATCGCTTTCATGTTGATCCTTTAACTGACCTTGATGAGATGGGGAAAGTGCTTTTCAATGACTTCGGTAATTTGTTTACCTATGGTTTCACCATCCATAATATTTTCAATCGGAATAAGATATTGGCCTTCTGATGGATCCAGACTTACAACATCCACCAGTTTTTTGGAAATAGCATAAATATCTGCCCATTCTGCATAGCCGCCGACCTCACCCGCCGCTGTATGTTTCATTTCGTATTCAAAATGACAGTTAGCCAGAGCTTTTTTAACGACGATTTGCAACATGACACTACTGCCAACGCCATAGCCACACACGAACAGAATGTTGATTTTACTTTTCATATACACGTCCTTTCAGGAGGGGGTTAGGCCGCATAGGGGCCAAGGTTGAATGTGAGTGCGATATATTTCAGAATTTCACAGATAGCTGGCCATAAGGTTGCCCAGTCGAAAATACCTGTCCAGCCAACGCCTTCCGCTGCTAAACCCGTCAGCGGAATAGCCCATACGGTGCCAAATGTCTGAATTATGCCAAGCAGGAAGGTGCTGATTATTACGGAGCGGTATCCCCCCATGCGGTTTGCTAATACACCAATAGGGCCGCCTGAGAAAAATAGCGGAACAAAACCCGGTAGTACCATGATGGGACTCTGCGTGAACAGCAAAACGCCCATCGCGAAAATTGTGCCAAAGGTACAAAATATAAAACCCAATGTTGCAGCATTCGGAGAGAAAGGAAGCAATGCAGCAACATCCACGGCGGGGATTGCATTCGGTATAAAACGATCCTGCCAACCTTTAAAGGAGGCATTGATCTCACCGACCATCATTCTCACGCCTTGCAGCAGGATCACCATATACATAGAGAACTGAAGGCCAAGGTTGATAATATAAATATACCAGGGTTTACCTTTCGCCATGATCTGTACGTTCTCAATACCCGTTGACAGCAGGAAACCGCCAACAAAAAGGGTCATGACAATCGCAATTGCAGTCACGTTATGGTTAAAAATAGCCAACCAGCCCGGAAGTTTGAGATTCTCGGCGTCATGTTTTTCTGGATCGCCAAACTTATGCGCAAATAACGAGAAAAACCAAATACCAAGCATCTGGTTGTGGGCAATGGTAAAACCGGCATTGTTAGTTATTTTTGCCACCGGTTTCACAATCAGGGTCGTCGCAAAAGCCCAGAACAAACCCGTCAACACACCAGCGATAATGATGGAGGGTACCCAGCCCAGACCGAGCCAAAATACGATAAGCCAGAGTACAGCCTGAGAGTGTGAAACCCCGGTATTTCCGGTTAAGAATATCCCCTTAACACGGGTGTAACGGCCAAATAAAACGAGAAGAAGGTTTGTAAAAAAAGCCAGTACGAAAACATACCCCACAAAGCCAAAATTATCCCCAAGGGCAATTTGGGTTGCCGCTTTCATGGCATAGGAATCCATTAAATAGCCATGAATGCCATACGATTGACTAACGGCTTCTGCGACGGGTTTAAACGTTGCGGAAAACTGAAATCCGCCAAAAAGCACCATCATCAACCCCACCATGGCACTGATCATGCCGGTAATAATTTTGATCGGCGGCTTTTTATCTAAAATATAGCCGAGACCCACAAGGAGCCCGATCAAAATAGCAGGTTCAGTAAGAAAAGATTGTATTACGTTAATCACGTCTGAAAACATAGTCGGGTTAGCCTCCATGATATCGTCTGCTCAATCTGGGCAAAGCGATACACGTAAAAAATATTATTTTGCAGAGCAGCCACTTTTGAAACCCGCGACACTCATCCGATGAAAACATAATCACTGTAGTAATCATAAAAACTCATTTGAAGATCGTTTTTGATTTTATGTGATTTAATTTGCAAAAATAATGAGTATATTTTTTGTGATTATTAATCAGCGCATGAGATTTGTTGTTTAAATTTTATTGTACGCGTGAATTTATAGTGGTTTTTACATATCAAAAATCAATTGATAACGATCATAAAAGCGGCTGAAATATATGGTTGTTGTATGTTTAATGGCTTGGTTATTGCGCATTTAAATGTGTTCTTTTTTGCGTGTTTGCTCACAACATCTCCTAATGTAGCGGTATAGGGTACATATTCATTTTTTATTATTTGATGTGATAAGGAGTTAACAATCATGGAATATGAGATAATAGTAAACCCTTATGGGCAAAATATGCTGAGTGCATTACTGAGGACCGATATTTCAACTGCTGTTCGCTATAACTATACTGTTTTTGGAAAAACGGCTAATGCAGATTTTAGCTACAGCAATGAAGAATATCACGTTTCACCTGAAATTATCATTGTCGGTTTATATGCAGACTATATTAACAGTGTAAAATTAACGGTCACTACCGAAACGGGAGAGAGCGAAACGATCTCGTTAACGATTGATACAAGCGAAATGGATTATGGTAATGTTCCGCTGAAACTGACGGTAAATATTTTTGATGAGGTAATGGCGAAAAATACTCTTGGTTCGGGGTGGTTTGTTACAAGTTCCTGGAATGGCTATGATATTAATGGCGATTTGCGTATTACAGGATTGTTTCCCTGGATGTATGGAAATTTAAAAATCATTGATGGTTCGCTCTGGTCTGCGCGCGCTAGTGAAACATATGATCCTGATAAGCATGCATTTGCGCCTAATCTGTATCGCATTAATCTTGCGGGAAAAATAAGTCAGACGCTTGTTGCCCCTGAAGGTTATGGCTTCCATCATGATATCACGACGGATAACAAGGGTAATCTCTTTATCCTTGGGTCAATTCTGGATAACTGGGATGATGAGCATAAGCTAGAGTCTATAATATTTAAATATGACCTTGCCAGTGGAACATTACTCTGGCAACGAGATTATTCTAAGGAGTTTGCCGGAGCGACGGTACTCGATAACACAGACACCAACGATGTTCATTTTAATAGCCTTGAGTATGTTCCTGAAACTAATCAGTTGATTGTTAATTCTCGTTCAAGTTGTACGATACTGGGACTTAATATTGAGTCGGGCGATCCCGAATGGATTATCGATAACCCCGCCTTTCCGGTCCTCGACAGCGAAATTAACCTCAAGGTCATTAATGAAGAACAGTTTAAATACACAAATGGAGAACACGCTGTGTTTTTGACAGCTAATAAGAAATATGAGGCTTTTCGAGGAGATAATAAGTTCGTAATTTCCATGTTCAACAATAACTCATGTGCTGATGCGCAAGGCAATGAACTGGTCAGAATCATTGAATCAGAGCCCGTTACCTACACCTCTGCGGCACTCGATTCTCTGCCCACTGTTTTTGCAGTTGATCTAAACGAATTTAGCGTTCAAAGATTAGACCAATTCTCATTTGAGGGGCAACGCAGCGAATTAACATCTTCTGTTTTCGATACCGGTAATGATTACTACAACGTTTATTTTGGTGCTGAGCAGTCATTTTTTGTTTTTGATACGGATAACAATACCGGCGTTACGATTTATAACATTGATACAGGTTTAGGCTATCGTGGCAGGATATTTAGCCACGAAGAATTATGCTCGCTTATCTGAGTGTCGCAGGCTTACCCATGCCTGTGCATGGGGTAAGCCTTTTAAAATGCATGACATTTTACAGGGAGTCGTTAAATGTTGGGATGTCAGGTTATGACCAAACCAGCCAGCTCACGTTGTAATCTTGATTGTCAGTATTGCTTTTATATTGCTAAACCACCGCGTCCAGTAATGAGTGAAGCGACGTTAGAATGCTTTATTAAACAGTACATCAGTGCGCAGACCGGGCCTGATGTTCATTTTGCCTGGCAGGGAGGGGAGCCAACCCTGTGTGGTCTGGATTTCTTTCGCTTGGTGGTGGAATTACAGCGACGTTATGGTGAAGGCAAACGTATTACAAATGCCTTTCAAACCAATGGGATGTTGCTTACCGATAACTGGTGTCGTTTCTTTCAGCAGCATCACTGGCTGGTGGGAATCTCGCTGGATGGACCTGAGGATTTACATAATGCGTTGCGGGTAAATCGTCAGGGTAGAGGGACGTATCATAAGGTGATGGCGGCAATCAAAAGGCTGCGTTGCCACCGTGTTTCATTCAATATTCTGACCGTGGTTAATCGATGTAACTGTCGACACCCGGAGCGGGTGTACAGATCCTTGCGCAGTCTGGGGACGCCGTTTCTCCAGTTTATTCCACTGGTTGATAAAGAGAACCCGCAGGCCATTTCCGGCCCTGAATGGGGGCATTTTTTGAAGCGGGTTTTTGATATCTGGGTTCAGGAAGATATTGGCCAGGTTTTTGTACAACTTTTTGATTCAACACTGGGGGTCTGGAGAGGGTATCCATCCCAGCTGTGTGCACTTTCACAAACGTGTGGACATGCTTTTGCTCTGGAAGCGAATGGCGATGTTTACCAGTGCGATCACTTTGTTGAACCTGCCCATCTGTTGGGCAATATTCATCGTAAGCCGCTATCTGCGCTTAATAGCCATAAGGATGCTGTCGCTTTTGGCAGACAAAAGTTAACCACCCTGGCAGAAGAATGTCATCGTTGTTCGGTGCGTGCTTTTTGTCACGGTGACTGCCCACGGCATCGCGAGGAGGGGAAAAGCGTGCTATGCAGCGGTTATCAGGACTTTTTCCGTTATTCAGCCCCTTATATGCAGGCGATGCGCAATTTGATCCAACAGCAACGCTCACCCTCAGAGCTAATGCGCCATCTGAAGCGACAATAATCCTTACGATGTGCTGATGGCTGAAACGCGTCGTTTCACCCTATAATTCTGGAGTTGAAAAAGGATAAGGACAACGACGCACTATGTTGGATTTGATAAAAGCAATTGGTCTTGGGCTGGTGGTATTGCTGCCGTTGGCCAACCCGTTAACGACGGTAGCGCTTTTCCTCGGGCTGGCAGGGAATATGAACAGCGCGGAGCGCAATCATCAGTCGATGATGGCCTCAGTGTATGTGTTCGCCATCATGATGGTGGCTTACTACGCCGGTCAGCTGGTGATGAATACCTTCGGGATTTCCATCCCGGGTCTGCGTATCGCCGGGGGGCTGATTGTGGCCTTTATCGGTTTCCGCATGCTGTTTCCGGCACAAAAAGCGCATGAATCGCCTGAAGCGAAGAGCAAATCCGAAGAGCTGGAGACCGAACCGAGTGCGAATATCGCCTTTGTACCGCTAGCCATGCCGAGCACGGCAGGGCCAGGGACCATTGCGATGATCATCAGTTCTGCCTCAACGGTACGTGACGGCACTACGTTTCCGGACTGGGTCGTGACCGTAGCGCCACCGCTGATATTTGCACTGATCGGCATTATTGTGTGGGCATCGTTGCGCAGTTCCGGGGCAATTATGCGCTGGGTCGGCAAAGGCGGTATCGAGGCGATTTCCCGTCTGATGGGGTTCTTGCTGGTATGTATGGGCGTGCAGTTTATTATTAACGGAGTGCTGGAGATTATTAAGACTTACCACTGAGGTCATTGCCGGGTGGCGCTGCGCTTACCCGGCCTACGCCTATATCGATAATTCATGTGAATATAAATCAATTCTGAAAATTATTTCTTTCACTTATTTCTGAGTTAAAAAAGCGCTGCCTTGCTTGCCGCGTGTTACCACTTAAAGTAACGTACTGCACTCATTTCTTCTCAGGATATATGAATATGCGTGCTAAAACGTCTCTTATTGCTTTAAGTTCTTTGTTTCTTGCATTAAATGCCAACGCTGGTCTGTTCGATTCAACACCTGATTTTAAATGCGGTCGTGAGGACGCGATTTCTGCTACGCAGTCGAAAATCAGAAATGATGCGGTTAGTAAACTACAGAAAACATATATCTCTTCACCTTCGAAATTCTATGGCAAACCGCTTAAGGATTACATTGCTAAAGTGAATGAGATCGGGCTTGTTTTAGAAAACGTCACCACAAAAACCAATCAAGATAATAAAGCGATACTTAGCTGTAATGCTAAAGTTTCACTCACCGTGCCAGCAGATATCATGAGCTACATTGGATCCCATCCGAACCAACTGGGAGGGATAACTAACGGCGATGGTAAAATTCTTAACAACAGCGTTCAGTGGGACAAATTTGTCTATTCAATGTCCCTGGCCGATAACGGTAAAGATATTTCTGTTTCATATGAATACGGAAACAGGGATTATGTTTCTGAATCATTGGCTGGTGTAACAATTCTTATTATGAATAAAAACGACCTCGAGAAGGACGAACTCATCAGTAAATTAAATAATGCCAAATATATTTTTGCTGATAGCGATCAACGTCTGAACGATCTCTGGAAGCAACTTCCGGCTTCTGTTAAAACCTCAATGAAAAAAGAACAGAATGCCTGGATTAACGAAAAAGCAAAAAAATGCGGAAAAATTAGCGACGCATCATCAGAACAAACGCCGCTCTCTGTCAGAACCGACATCTATACTTGCCAGACTAAAATGACCGACGACAGATACTATTATTTGGGTGGCAGTGAAGAAGCGGAATATTAATGCAGGACGCAATTTAATTTCACAGCCCCATTGGTCTCGTAGGCCGGGTAAGGCGTAGCCGCCACCCGGCACAAACAGACGTCACCCGTGCTGCCCCTGTTCCTCCAGCGCCACCGGCCATTTACGGAAGATCAACACCGACCAGATAAGCGCCACCAGTGCCGGAATGGCCCCCAGATAGCCAATCGCCGACATGGACACGTGCAGAATCACCTGATTGCCCACCAGCGCACCCGCGCCAATGCCCAGGTTAAAAATGCCCGAGAACAGCGACATCGCCACGTCTGTGGCATCCGGTGCGAGGGCCAGCACTTTCACCTGCATCCCGAGACCGATAATCATGATCGCCACACCCCAGAACAGGCTGAGGATCGCCAGCTGGCTTTCACTGCCCGCCGCGGGCATCAGCAGCAGCAGACACGCCAGCAGCAAACCGATGGCGCTGCTCACCAGCGCTGAAGCGTGCTGATTGCCAAGCTTGCCGAAAAGAATACTGCCAATAATGCCCGCCCCGCCAAGGAGCAGCAGGAGAAGGGTGGCAAAATTGCCGCTAAAGCCGGCCACCACCTGAACGAACGGCTCGATATAGCTGTAAGCCGTATAGTGGGCGGTGACCACAATAACGGTAAGCAGATAAATGCTCAGCAGCGCCGGGCGACGCATCAACAGCGGCAGGCTTTTCAGCGAGCCGGAATGTTCGCTTGGCAGCTTCGGCAGCAGTTTTACCAGACACACCAGGGTAACCAGCGCTCCCATGCCAATGGCGAAGAACGTGGTACGCCAGCCGAAGTATTGCCCCACGATACGGCCAATCGGCAGGCCCAGCACCATCGCCAGCGCGGTCCCGGTGGCAATCAGGCTCAGCGCCTGGGCGCGTTTACCCGCCGGTGCCAGTCGGATAGCCAGCGACGCGGTAATCGACCAGAAAACGGCGTGAGCAAAGGCGATCCCGACGCGGCTTAACACCAGCACCGTAAAATTCCACGCCAGGAACGACAGCACGTGGCTGGCGATAAACAACGCAAACAGCCCGATCAGTAGCTTACGCCGCTCCATCTGGCTGGTCAGCAGCATAAACGGCAGCGACATCAACGCCACCACCCAGGCGTAAATGGTCAACATAATGCCCACCTGCGCCGTTTCCATCTGGAAACTCTCTGCGATGTCAGACAACAGCCCAACCGGAACAAATTCTGTGGTGTTGAAAATAAACGCGGCAATAGCCAGCGTGACCACGCGTAGCCACGCAACCCTGCGGGAAACTGTGTTCGTTGTCATAGGGATGTCGGAGATTCGTTGCAAAAGAAGAGGAGACGATCTTAAAGCCTTGCACGGCGAAAACTCAACCATTATGTGATGCAGATCTCAATATTTACCTTATGAAAGCGGTAGCCGGAGGCAGGGTTTTCATTGAATATAAAAGAACACTCCAACAAAAACAGGCGGTAAGACAGTGCAGGAGATTGATTTTTATCTGGTCGATGCGTTTAGCAATGTGTCATTTGGCGGAAATCCGGCTGCCGTTTGCCCGCTCAAGGCGTGGCTGCCGGACGAAACGTTACTGAAAATGGCGCAACAGCATAATCAGTCGGAAACCGCATTTTTCGTCTGTACGAAAGGGGGCATTGAGCTACGCTGGTTTACCACGCTGACCGAAGTTAATCTTTGCGGTCACGCCACGCTTGCTGCGGCGTACGTTTTGTTCAATGAGCTGGACTATCCTGACTCGCGGATCCACTTCGAAACGGCCTCTGGCCGCCTGACGGTGAGCCGGGAGGGGGAGTGGCTGACGCTGGATTTCCCGGCATGTCCCACGCATGAAGAGACGCCCCCGCCGGAGATGCTCGCGGCGCTCGGTATCCGCCGCTACGTTGAAGCCCGCAAAGGCCGTGCATGGGTGGTGGTGCTGGAAGATCGCCAGCAGGTTGAAGCACTCGCACCGACAATTTCAGCCATGACGCCTGGCGAACATAAGGTTGCCGTTACGGCGCGGGGCGACGGGGATTACGATTTCGTCAGCCGCTTTTTTTCCCCCGGCGTTGCCGTCTGGGAAGATCCGGTGACCGGCTCTGCACATACCATGCTCATTCCTTACTGGAGCGAAAAATTGGGTAAAACGACGATGTTTGCCCGTCAGGTTTCCGCGCGGGGCGGCGACGTGCGGTGCGAGCTAAAAGGCTCGCGCGTGCTGATGAGCGGACAGGCGTCATGCTATTTGAAAGGCACAGTTTTTCTGCGCTAGATACCTATAACAACAGAGGAAAAGACAATGCAGGAAATTGATTTTTATCTGGTGGATGCCTTCAGCGACAGGGCGTTTGGCGGCAATGCAGCGGCGGTATGCCCGCTGGAGGAGTGGCTTTCGGATGAGACGCTGCTCAAAATGGCGCAACAGCATAACCAGTCTGAGACGGCGTTTTTCGTACGCACCGACACCGGGTTCGAGCTGCGCTGGTTTACCACGCTGCATGAAATCAACCTCTGCGGCCACGCGACGCTGGCAGCGTCCCACGTGATTTTCGAATACCTCGATTATCCGCATACCGAAATCACCTTCACCACGCGCTTCGTGGGTGAGTTGACGGTGAAACGCAGCGGCGACTGGCTGACGCTCAATTTCCCTGCGTGGTCGACCGAGGTGGTCGACAATCCCCCGCCGGGCCTGTTCAGCGCGCTGGGGATAGACCAGGCTAAAGAGGTCCGCGTCGGACGGGATTACATGGTGGTACTGGAGAGCCAGCAACAGGTAGAGACCTTAACCCCGGATATTGGAGCGATGGCGCCGCTCGGGAAAATGGTCTGCGTGACGGCACCAGGAGAGGAGTATGACTTCGTCAGCCGCTTCTTCTGCCCGGGCGAAGGGGTACCGGAAGATCCGGTCACCGGATCGACGCACAGCATGCTGATACCGTACTGGAGCGAGAAGCTGGGCAAAACGTCGATGAACGCCCGCCAGGTTTCATACCGTGGCGGGGATCTGCGCTGCGAACTGAAGGGCGACCGTGTGCTGATTGGCGGCCAGGCGACGCTCTATCTGAAAGGGCGTATCTTCCTGCGCTAGCTGAGCGAGGCGCCGCCGCATATCACCATCTCCTGGCCTGTGATGGCGGCGGCTTCATCGCTGAGCAAGAAATTCACCAGTCCCGCGACCTCTTCTGGCGTGATAAGACGGCCGATGGGCGGACAGGTAGGCGGTGAACTTTCTCGCCCCGGTGCGCTAAGCATCGGCGTTTGGGTGGCGCCCGGTGCGACCACGTTCGCGGTGATCCCACGCGGGGCCAGTTCCGCCGCCCAGCTTCTGACCATCCCTGTCATCGCCGCCTTGGTGGCAACATACTGTGAACGACCTGCCGCCCCGCGGGAGGTTCTGCTGCCAATCGCCACAAATCGTCCACCGGCGGCCATAGCGGGCGCGAAATGGTTAAACAGGGCTTCGCAGGCCTGGACGTGCAGTTGCCACAGTGACGCGCCAACCCTGCTTTCCAGTTGCCCCAGTGGGGCGGCGGCCATGATCCCGGCGGCGTGGATCACCGCCTGCGGTGTCGCGATGGTGTGCAGGGCGCTGTTCAGCGCCTCAGGGTCGGTGATATCCACGCGTAACCCCGTAAAGCCAGGGGTATCCGGCATCACGGCGCGGCGGCTGAGTCCGGTGACCTGCCAGCCTTCCGCCAGTAAACGCTTAACGATGGCCTCACCAATTCCGGAGCTGGCTCCGGTCACGACGGCGTGACGCATGTCAGACCTCCAGCATTGAACGAGGAACTTTAAACACCGCTTTGCGCACGGTCATCGGCGCGCCGCTGGCGCATAGCGCCTGGTGTGGTTCTCCGGGAGAAAAGACCGCAAAGTCACCCGCGCCAAGGCGGATCCCGACGCTGTGTGCCGATGAGCTGGCAATGAACAGGTCCGCTTTACGCTCTTCGTCATCCGGCATGCCAACAGGGCGCGCGCCGGCATAGATGAGTTCTTCTCCCGCCAGCACAACCTGAATATCCGCCCACTGGTGATGGTACTCCGTATGCCGCTCCGCGCGCGGCTGCGTCTGCGCCGGACCAATCTGGCAAAACCAGGGGGCATTGTCCGGCTGCCAGCGGCCGTCATCGCGTTCGCTAAGCGCCTGCAGCGTGCAGTCCGGGCGGGACAACAGGGCATACAACACCGGCGGTAACCCTGCCAGCGGCAGGGCGTCGAGATGTCCGATAATCATGCTGACTCCTTGACCCACTCGGGCGTCACCCGCACGTATTTTATGGCCTGACGAAAGTAGGTGTAGGCGATATGCAGGCTGCCATCCGGGCTCTGTTTAATGCTCGGATAGGAAAACTCACGGTTCAGTTTCTCCAGAGAATTGTTAGTCATGCAGTAGCCGTCTCCCTCGTCCAGATGCCGTTGCCACGGCCAGCTTTTGCCTCCGTCCGGCGAAATGGCGACGGTCATCGGCGCACGCGGGGCACCCCAGAAGGCGGTTCGACCGTGGGTTACAACCGGCTCTTTACGGCCATCGCCATCGTCAATTTCATCGTACAGCGAGGTGCGACGCTCCTGCGCCCCGGCGGCGCTCATGAGGTTAAACACCAGCGCCAGCTCGCCACTGGCAAGCGTTGTCACCTGGATAGAGGAGTTGTTGTTAGGTAATACCGTGGGTTCCGGCACGGACCAGCTTTCGCCGTTGTCCGTTGACTGGCTGTAATAAATGTTATCCGCCCAGCGGCTGCGGAACAGGGCAACCAGGGTGCCATTGCGCAGCGGGGTGATATTCATATGGACGCAGCCCAGGCTGTCCGGCACCTCGACATCACGCCAGGTTTTGCCCCCGTCTTCGGAGATTTTCACCGCGCTGATGTCATCGTTAGCGACCCATTTCTCACCCGGCCGGGTGCGGCAGTAAAACACCGGCAGCAGCCAGTTACCGTTCTCCAGCACGACAATCGGCTGACGAATAAAGGTGCCGGGTTTATCGAGCAGGGTCGCGATGTCCCCCCAGGTTTTACCCAGATCCCGGGACTGGCGATAGCGCACAATAGCGGTGTCCTGGTTGCCGGACATTTGCGCGGTCCACAACAGCCACAGCACGTTATCGGGTGCCAGGAACAGAACCGGGTTCTGTTCGGAGCGCGTGGCATCATCCGACAGTTTTTCTGCCTCACTCCACTGCTGGCTTCCCGGTGACAGGCGCGAACCCCACACAGAGATATCCGCAATACCCTCCTGGGTACCGCCAAACCAGACGCACATCAGCGAACCATCCGGCAGCGGCAGCAGATTTGCCGCGTGGTTTTGTGGGCAGGCGGAAGGCAGCATGGCCGCCTTCACGCGCGTATCCTGTTGTGGGCGAATAATCCCGTCGCGGGTTACGGTTACAGACATATCAGACTCCATTGTTTTCAACGGGGGTTGGCGCTTTACCCTGTGCCTTTCCCGGAATGAGACGGTCGATGACCATGATGACCGCAGGGGTCAGCAGGGCGATGTACATATTGTTAATGCCAAACGGATCGCCCAGCAGATACCAGACAGAGGTCACGACGCAGGCGCCGATCAGCCCAGCATTGGCTCCGCGGGTACTGCGGAAGAACGGGGCGTAGAATGCGATGACCGCCACGACGGAAATCGACAGACGAATGGCACGGGTAAAGAACGACAGCTTCAGCACTTCAGGCACCAGCAGAACAAAAATCAGCGGCAGGAAACCAATCAGCAGGGAGATCCAGCGGGTGGCCTTAAATTCCTGCTCGGGCGTCGGGTTGCGCATCGGTACGTAAAAATCTTTGACCACCAGGGAGGCAATGGCGAGCGCCACGGTACTGACGCTGACGAAGATGGACGCCACCAGAGAGGTGGTTACCAGACCGGCCAGCCACGGGTTCATATCCTGCAGGAAAATCGGCATCGCATACAGGCTGTCGATCTCCGGATGCAGGTATTTTGCCGCCACGCCAATCACCGCAATGGCCAGCGCGATCGGCAGGCAGAAGAAGAACGCGACCCAGGTGGAGCGTTTGGCCGATTTAACATCTTTAGTGGAGGAGATGGCCTGGATCACAAACTGGGTGCAGAAGATGGAGCCAATGGTGCCGATAAGCCACGCGAAAATGGTCGACGCGCCGATGTTGCCATCCCAGGTCCAGTAGAAGTCCGGCATGTTTTCGATCATCGGCGTGAAACCGCCGGTTTTGGATAACGCAAAACCCATGATGGCCAGAATGCCGAAGTATTTCAGCGCACTGTGCAGCACGGTTACCCACGCCACGCCTTTCATGCCGCCGAAGGCGAAATAGAAGGTACTGACGATAGCCGTAATGAAAGCGGCAACGGGCAGATTGACTTTCAGTACGGTAGAAATGGCTGCTGCGCCGCTGACGTAATTCCCCACATTCACCAGCAGCAGGGCGTAGATCATGATGAGGGAGATAATGTTTTTGGTGCTGTTACCGTACTTTTCAGCAATCGCACCCGAGATGGTGATTTTCCCGGTGTTGTATATGCGTTTTACCAGCAACAGGCCAAAAAGCGGGAAGCCAATTGCGGCCCCGATGACGGACCATGATGCAGCAAACCCGTCCTCGAACGCCGCCTGCGCGGTGCCGATGGTGGATTTAGCGCCGATATACTCAGACATCAGCAGGATCCCGACAATAAACGCCGGCATCGCGCGGGAGCCTTCCATAAAGTCCCCGGAGTTTTTACTGCGGATCCGGAAGGTCAGCCAGGTGGTGAACAGGATGTAGGCAATGACTATGCCCACAATGATCAGGGTATCTTCAGCGGTAAAATTATTCATCTTTGCCTCTCTTCAGGGCGAGTGAATCCTGGGCACCTCAGGTACCCGGTATTCTTATTGACGAAACCAACGCCGTTTAGTTAAGTGACGTTGTCACTATCTGGCGAATCTGTTGGCACTGCTGCTCGCTAAACGCCACGGCATAGCGACTCTCTCCGACATCCTCGCCCATGATTTGCAGGGCCTTTTTAACGGCGGCAGGGGAAAACGCCACGCTGTACAGCTCGGTGCGGAGCCGGGTGACGCGCTCCTGCGCCTGCCGGGAACCTTCAACATCACCCGCGTTAAAGCGTGACCAGATGGCGTTGATCGCCGCTGGCGCCACGTTTGCCAGCCCGGAAATACAGGCTGAACATCCCTCGACGAAGCCCTGATGGATCAGTGAATCTGGTCCGTTCAGCACGTCGAACCCGTCAATGTCGCTTACCGCGTTGAGGAAACCGCGCAGGCTTTCATAGCTCCCGGCACTGTCTTTAATACCTGAAATGTTGGGATGTTCGGCCAGCGCCCGTACCGTGGCGGGCTCAAGGGTGTTGCCGGTCCGCGCCGGAATGTTGTACAGAAAGACCGGTACGGTTAGCGCGTCAGCGACGGTGGTGTAGTGTGCGATGAGCTCAGACTGTTTCAGCGGCACGAAGTAAGGGGTGATGACGGAAACCGCATCCACACCCAGCGCGGCGATCTGTTTTCCCAGCCGGATGGTGTCGCGGGTGGAGATTTCGCCAATATGCGCCACGACGGGCGCGCGTCCGGCGACGGTTTCCACACAGGTCCGGGTGACCGCGATTTTTTCCGCTTCGTTCAGGACAAAGAACTCGCCGTTGGTTCCGCCGCAAAAAATGCCGTTTCCGGCGTCCAGCTGCCGGGCGACCTGCCGCGTTAAGCCGGGAAGGTTGAGTTCGCCTTCCGCGTCAAAGGGGGTGACGATGGCCGTCAGCACGCCCTTAATGTTGTTACGCATTTCTTACTCCTTGACTATGCATGTTCAGGAAACAGTGTCCGGTAAATCGCCTGTACCTCGTCGTGATTCACCTGACAGGGGGCATTGTTCATTAACCGTTTAACGTTCAGGGCGGCATCGCTCAGGGAAGCGATGTCTTCGCGCGGCACGCCCAGGGACTCAAGGTTGTCCGGCAGGTTGAGCCGACGAACCAGCGCGGCAAAGTACTCCACCAGCGCGTGAGATTTTTCGTTATCGGACAGGCTGCTGTCCGCGCCTGGCACGAGATCCCACACCTGCGCAAATTTTGTCACGCAGTGGGGACGAACCACCCTCATGCAGGGCGCCAGAAGAATGGCGTTGGCCACGCCGTGCGGCAGGTGATATTTCCCGCCAAGCGGATAAGACAGGGCGTGAACCAGGTGTGTGCCGGCATGCGCAATCGCGACCCCGCCGTAATAAGAGGCCCACAGCATTTCCAGCTTTGCCAGCAGGTTGCCCGGCTCAGCGCAGGCCGTTTCAATGTTCTTCAGCAGCTTAGCGAGCCCGGTCAACGCCGCGTTATCGCTGACCGGGTTGGCGACCGTGGCGGTGAAGCACTCAATCAGATGGCACAGGGCATCGATGCCGGTGGAGGAGGCAATATGCGCGGGCATGCTGGTGGTCAGTTCCGGCAGCAGGGCGACGTAATCGGGCAGCAGGACCGGAGAGATAATACCGACCTTCGTGTTTTGCTCCGGTATCGCCAGAATAGCGTTCGGCGTGGCTTCTGACCCGGTTCCGGCGGTGGCGGGGATCAGAAGTGAGGAGATACGTGCCACCGGTTTTACCCCTGCCAGCAGGCTGTCCAGCCCCGGTGACAGCGGGTGACAAAGCACGGAGAGCAGTTTCGCCACATCCAGTACGCTGCCGCCGCCGATCCCGACCACGACATCAAACGATCCGCAGTTTAACCCCGCGAGCAACTGGCTGACATCGTGGTGGGAGGGTTCAGGCGGCACCGTGTCAATCACCGTGACGCGGCGGTTGTCCTCTTCAAGAATTGAACGGATCTGTGTTGCCGCCTCCAGACGCGCAATGTTGCCGTCCGTAACCAGCAAGAGCTGCGCGTTATCGGTGAGTAATGGCCTGATGGCGGCGAGCGCATTTGCGCCGCTAATAATGGTGCTGTTGAGGGTAACCACGCTTTTCTCCTGTCTTTGTGTCCATGATTAAATTCGCTCAATTAAGACGCTTCATGGTCATCGTGTGGCTAAATTTATAATTTATTCGCAAACTGATTAACTTGATCTTGCTCACATATAATCAATCATGATTGAATATAATCATTAACAGGAAAAACGAGCCCGGAGTGGGAATGAAAGAAAACAACCTGTTCAGAGACGTCGTCGTCGTTGCAGATGACTTTACCGGTGCAAACGATGCGGGTGTCAGCCTGGCGCTGAGCGGTAAGAAGGTCAGCGTGGCATTCCACACCCCCTTTACCCAGCCGGTGGATGCACTGGTTATTAATACCGATTCCCGTGCGCTGAGGGCAGCAGAGGCGGCCGAAAAAGTGGCCGTACTGGGGGCGGATATTGCGGAGGCGCGCTGGCTCATCAAAAAGATTGATTCCACGCTGCGCGGCAATGTAGGGGCAGAAACAGGCGTCCTTAAGGCAGTAAGCGGCAAACGGCAGGTGATTGTGGCGCCGGCGTATCCCGCGGCAGGGCGGATCACACGCTACGGCAGGTGTCTGGTGAACGGCATTCCGGTGGATGAAACCGAATTCGCCAGCGATCCGAAAACGCCCGTCCCGTCTGCCACGATTGCTGACCTGTTTACCGACGTGAGTTGTCAATCCGTAACGGTAAACACGCTGGCAGCCGAACTGGCGCAGGGAACGGAGTGGCTCATCGTCGATGCCCAGTGTGACGAGGATCTGGACGCCATTATTGCCGCCGCGCTGACCTGCCCGCAGACACCGCTGCTGGTCGGGTCTGCCGGGTTATGTGATGCGCTGGCACGCCATCTCGCCCCCGTGAAGCGTCAGCAACTGCTGGCGGTGGTGGGATCAATGAGTGAGATCGCTCAACGTCAGATTGCGCTGGCCGCTGCAGAGCCTGCGGTTTCGTCGGTGTTTATTGATGTTAATGATGTGCTGAAGGGGGAGACGGCGAACGCGCTCATGCGCATCACGCAGGCCCTGAAGGCGGGCCGTCACTGCATCGTTCATACCTGCCCGGACCATGAGGCGCGACATCAGGTTGAACGGCTTTGCGCGCAGTATCAAATGACCCGGACCGAACTGGGTGAAACGATCTGCGCCTTCCTGGGGAAGATTACCCGAGAGGCACTGACGGCATGTCCGCCGGATGCGTTGTATGTCTCAGGCGGCGATGTGGCAATGGCCGTCGCCAGCGCGCTTGATGCGCAAGGATTTGAAATTACAGGGCGCGTCGCAGGATGCGTCCCTTACGGCAAATTTCTGGGTTGTGCCTGGCACCAGCCGGTAATGACCAAAGCAGGGGGCTTCGGAAAAGAAGAGACGCTGCTTGAGGTGTTGCATTTTATCGAGGAGAGACTGAGTGACTAACATTATTGCTGTAACCATGGGTGACCCGGCGGGCATTGGCCCGGAGATCATTATCAAATCCCTCACCGGGAGCGAATTAACGGGAGCCCCGGTTGTCGTGGTGGGCTGTGCCCGCACGCTCAGGCGGGTGCTGGATGATGGGATCGTGGGGCAGGCTGACATCCACATCATCAGGCAGGTCAGCGAAGCCCGTTTCGCCCCCAACGTGATTAACGTGCTGGACGAACCGCTGGCCGACCCTGATGCCCTGAAGCCCGGCGTGGTCCAGGCTCAGGCGGGGGATTTAGCCTATCGCTGCGTGAAGCGCGCGACGGAACTGGCGATGGCGGGGGACGTAAAAGCGGTTGCCACGGCGCCACTGAATAAAGAAGCGCTGCATCTGGCCGGACATCACTACCCCGGGCATACCGAGCTGCTGGCCCATCTGACGCACAGCAAAGACTACGCTATGGTGCTGTACACCGATCGGCTGAAGGTCATTCATATCACGACCCATATTGCGCTGCGTAAATTCCTTGATACGCTCAATCAGGATCGGGTAAAAACCGTCATCGGCATTGCGGATACCTTCCTGAAACGGGTGGGCTTTAGCGCACCTCGTATTGCGGTCGCGGGCGTGAACCCGCATGCGGGAGAAAATGGCCTGTTTGGCGATGAAGAGATCACGATTGTTGGCCCGGCCGTTGCGGCGATGAAGGCGCAGGGGGTCAACGTCACCGGACCGTGCCCGCCGGATACGGTATTTATGCAATGCCACGAAGGAATGTATGACATGGTCGTTGCGATGTATCACGATCAGGGGCATATTCCGCTAAAATTGCTCGGCTTTTACGACGGGGTGAATATCACCGCCGGATTGCCGTTTATCCGCACCTCTGCAGACCACGGAACCGCGTTCGATATTGCATGGACCGGTAAAGCCAGGTCGGAGAGCATGACGGTGTCTATTCAGTTGGCTATGCAAATTACACGGGAATAATATGAAGGGATATAACCGGTTAGAGCAGATAATGGATTACCTCAAAGGGCACAACCTGGTCACGGTGGATCAGCTGGTGGCGATCACCGATGCCTCGCCGGCGACGATCCGTCGCGACCTGATTAAGCTTGACCAGGAGGGCGTCATCAGCCGAACCCACGGTGGCGTTACCCTTAACCGGTTTATTCCTTCCCAGCCGACCACGTCCGAAAAAATGCAGCGCAGTCTGGCAGAAAAACATGCCATCGCCAGCGCGGCCGCGAGCTTTGTTAAAGCGGGGGATGCCATTGTGCTGGACGCCGGTACCACAATGATTGAACTCGCGCGTCAGCTCACGCATCTGCCGCTTCGCGTCATCACCAGCGATCTGCACATTGCGCTGTTTCTCTCTGAGTTTAAACAGATTGAAGTGACGATCATTGGCGGCCGTATCGATGATTCGAGCCAGTCCTGTATTGGTGAGCACGGGCGTCGGCTGTTGCAGAACGTCTGGCCTGATGTGGCGTTCGTCAGCTGTAATGGCTGGGATATTACCCGCGGTATCACGTCGCCTACGGAAGAGAAGGCCGCGCTGAAGCGGGATTTAATAGCCAATGCAAAACGCCGGGTGCTGCTGGCAGACAGCTCTAAGTACGGTGCCTGGTCGCTGTTTAATGTGGCGCACCTGAACACCCTGACGGATATCGTCACCGACAGCAGGCTGGATGAAGCGGCCCGGACCCAGCTGGAACAGCTTGAGACCCGCCTGACGCTGGCGTCATGACATAAGTTAAAACTATGAAGTCCGAACAGATGGCAGACGCTATGTTGAAGCCTGGCCTCACAAAAAAAGCAAGGAGCCTGCCATGTATTCCATTACCTCTGAATCTGCCCGTCATCCGGATATCCTCAAGCTGATCGCGGCGCTTGACCGCTATCAGAGCGAGCTCTATCCCGCTGAAAGCAATCATCTGCTCGATCTGGCTGCGCTGCCTGAAGCCTCGCTTATCCTGATGATCATTCGCGACCCGCAGCTGCAGGCCGTGGGATGTGGCGCCGTGGTGCTTAATGGCGACGGTACCGGGGAGATGAAACGGGTCTATATCGATCCGACCCATCGCGGGCAACATCTGGGCGAGAAGCTGCTTGCTGCTCTTGAGGATGAAGCCCTGAGTCGTCACTGCCACACCGTGCGCCTGGAGACAGGGATCAAGCAACACGCCGCCATTCGCCTGTATGAACAGTGCGGATATGAACGCCGTCCGGCGTTTGCGCCGTATGTCGACGATCCGCTGAGCCTGTTTATGGAGAAGGCTCTGGTTGTCGACGTTCGTTTAGCAGCGCTATAAACGCTTCGAGCTGGCGGGTCATCGCCCCACGACGCCACACCAGCCAGGTGGTCAGCCAGCGCCAGTTCTCCGCCAGCGGCCACGCCTCTACCTGATGATGCCCCGGCATGCTCTCCAGCATGGAGCGGGGCATTAACGCAATACCCGCCCCTGCAATCACGCAGGCGAGCATACCGTGATACGACTCCATCTCATGGATCCGCCCGGGCGTGGCGCGGTCTGCGTGAAACCAGCTTTCCAGATGACGTCGATACGAACAGTTTGCGCGAAACGCGTAGACGTCGCTGCCGCTTACCTGCGCGGCGCGCGTCACCTCCGCATGTCCGGCGGGGGTGACCAGCATCATCTCTTCCCGGTAAACCGGCATGCCTTCCAGCTCCGGGTGTGAAAGTGGCCCGTCGACAAACGCCGCGCTTAAGGTGCCTTCCAGAACGCCGTCAATCATCGTTCCGGACGGGCCGGTAGAGAGCGCGAACTGAATGCGCGGATAGCGCTGGTTAAACGCCGCCAGACTTTCCGGGATCCGCACGGCGGCGGTGCTCTCCAGGGCGCCAAGGGCAAATAACCCCTGCGGCTCATCACCGGCGACGACCATGCGCGCCTCGTCAACCAGCGCCAGGATCTGCTTGCTGTAGCGCAGAAAGTTGTGCCCGGCGGGAGATAAGCGCAAACGCTGGCTCTCCCGGATAAACAACTCAACGCCGAGATCGGCCTCAAGCTGGCGGATACGGGTGGTGAGGTTAGACGGAACGCGATGCACTTTCTGTGCCGCCTGGGTAATGCTGCCGGTCAGGGCAACGGCGTTAAACATTTCAAGCTGAGTTAAATCCATAGCATTCTCGATTCGTGAATAAGGTGGTTAGTATTATTCATTTTTAAGAAATAGCAGAGTGGGCCACAATCAATCAACCGATATTACGTGGAGAACATCATGACTTATTCATCTGCTACGCATGCCCTCTCTGTTAACCCGGCGACAGGCGAGACGCTGGCCGCCTATCCCTGGGCCACATCCGAAGAGGTCGAACAGGCAATCACCCTGGCTGATGCCGGTTTTCGCCAGTGGCGAGGGGAAAGCGTCTCTCACCGGGCACAAAAGCTGCGCGACCTGGGGGCAGCACTGCGCCAGCGTGGGGAAGAGATGGCGCAAATGATCTCCCGGGAAATGGGCAAGCCGATTGTGCAGGCGCGGGCGGAAGTGGCCAAATCTGCGGGTCTGTGCGACTGGTATGCGGAACATGGCCCGGCGATGCTGCGTGCGGAGCCCACGCTGGTGGAAAACCAAAACGCGGTCATTGAATACCGTCCGCTGGGGCCGATTCTTGCGGTGATGCCGTGGAACTTCCCGCTCTGGCAGGTATTGCGTGGTGCGGTGCCGATCCTGCTGGCAGGTAACAGCTATCTGCTCAAACACGCACCGAACGTCCTCGGTTCTGCTGCGCTGATTGGGCAAATCTTTGCTGATGCCGGTATTGCGCAAGGCGTCTTTGGCTGGGTGAATGCCACCAATGATGGCGTGAGCCAGGCGATCAACGATCGTCGTATCGCAGCGGTCACCGTCACCGGTAGCGTGCGTGCAGGCGCGGCGATAGGGGCTCAGGCGGGAGCGGCGCTGAAAAAATGCGTTCTGGAGCTGGGCGGCTCCGATCCGTTTATCGTGCTGAATGATGCCGATCTGGATCTGGCGGTTCGCGCGGCCGTCACGGGACGTTATCAGAACACCGGGCAGGTTTGCGCGGCGGCAAAGCGCTTTATTATCGAAGAGGGGATTGCCGATGACTTTACCCGGCGTTTTGTTGCGGCGGTGGCGGCGCTGAAGATGGGAGCACCGGATCGGGAAGAGAATGATATTGGCCCGATGGCGCGTTTCGATCTGCGTGACGAACTGCATCAGCAGGTGCAGGCCACGCTCGCGCAAGGGGCCACGCTGCTGCTGGGCGGCGAGAAAATCAGCGGGGAGGGCAACTATTACGCGCCAACCGTGCTGAGCCATGTCACCCCGACAATGACCGCCTTCCGTCAGGAGCTGTTTGGCCCGGTGGCGGCGATGACGGTGGCGAAGGATGCGGAACATGCCCTGCAGCTTGCCAACGACAGCGACTTTGGTCTCTCTGCCACGGTGTTTACCGCCAACGAAACGCTGGCCGGAAAATTCGCCCGCGAGCTGGAGTGCGGCGGGGTGTTTATCAATGGCTTTAGCGCCAGCGATGCGCGCGTGGCCTTTGGCGGCGTGAAGAAGAGTGGTTTTGGCCGCGAGCTTTCCCACTTTGGTTTGCACGAGTTTTGTAACGTGCAGACGGTGTGGAAGAACAGAGTGTAACCCGCCCTCCTTACAGAGACCCTGACGACGAGGGCCTCTGTCATTTCTCTGCAATGGTTCTGTCATTTTCGTTTCGTAGACTCGCACGCGTCTAACGTCTTGTTACTGAAGAAAATTATGAACCTAACGCAAATTTATCGTCGTATTGCGCAGCGCATTATCCCCCGCCAGTTTGGTCTGCTGACCGGTATCTTTTGTATTATCGGCCTCTTTTCCGCCCTGCAACTCTCCTCGTCGTTCCTGCTCAATGCCTCCCTTAAGGAAGCGCAACGCAACGAGCAGCAAAACCTGCTGGCGTACCAGCAGCAGAGCAAGCTGGATCTGGCTCGCGTTTCCCTGCTGGCCGCAAGCGATCTGCTTAACCGCTCCGGCGTCTGGTTTATGCAGGATAAAGAGACCGGCTCCGAGGGCAGCTGGCACAGCCTGATGGACGACGCGCAAAAGGCGCTGGACGTGTCGCAGCAGGCGTGGAATGCCTGGCTGGCACTTAACCCGCCAAAGGATGACGCCCTGGTGAACAGCTATCAGCTTTTTTACGGCGCGATAAAAGAGCAGGCGGAAGGGCTGGTGAAAACCAACACCATCGATGCGTTTTTTGCCGTGCCGGCGCAGGCGTTTCAGACCGACTTTAATGACAACTATGCCCGCTATCAGCAAGCAAGCGAGAAGCAGGCGCTCAAAGGGCGTCAGTCGTTGATTGCGCAGCTCTCCGGTCTGCAAACGTTGTTCCTGCTTGCGCCTGTTCTGTTGCTCGCTATTGCGTTTGCCGTCTGGTTCGGGATGTCCCGGTGGGTGATTACCCCGTTGCGGCGCTTGATTGCGCATATCAACCGGCTGGCCGCAGGCGATCTTTCCGGTACCCCTCCTGGCGTGACGCGTTTTAACCGTGAAATTGCACAGCTCAGCGACAGTATTGCCACCATGCAGCACGGGCTACAGCAGCTGGTGACCCAGGTCAGCGATGCGACTACCTCCATGGTGGAAAACATTGGTGCGCTGGCGCAGGGCAATCAAAAGCTGTATCAGCAGTCGGCGCGTCAGGCCAAAGAGCTGGAAGACGTGACGGCGCATATCGCGACCCTGGAAACCCACGTGGAAGGCAACACGGGCTATGCGAAGCTTGCCAGCTCGCGGGCGGACGAGGCGCGCCAGGCCGCTGCGGGAGGGGATCAGATGATGTCGACCGTCAATGCGTCTATGCAGGCGATCGTCGACCGATCCTCAGAGATGCGGGGGATCGTGGCCATGATCGACAGCGTCGCCTTTCAGACCAACATTCTGGCGCTGAATGCGGCAATTGAAGCGGCTCACGCGGGAAACCAGGGGCGCGGGTTCGCCGTTGTCGCTCGTGAAGTGGGGCTGCTGGCGAGGAAGAGCAGCCATTCGACGCAGACCATCCAGGAGCTTATCAACCGTTCCCTTCAGGGGATCGAAGACGGGTCACGGGCCGTTAACCGTCTGGAAGATAACCTGCAGCAGGTGACGGGGCTGGTGGGAACATTAAGCAGTTTGCTGAATGAGATCTCCGCGGCCACGCTGAGTCAGGGGGAGAGTATTCATCAGATGACGCGCCAGCTTCAGGCGCTCAATCAGGTGTCGCGGCAGACCGACAGCCTTGTCTCTGACGCGTCCGATGCCTCTGAGCGCCTGCACAAACAGTCGGATCTTTTATTGCAGGCGGTTTCGCGTTTTCGTCTCAGTGCCTGACGCAACACATAAGCGTCTGTTATACTCGCAGCCCGTTTTAGCCTGAGGGCAAGGAGCAAAGAGAGTGGCTGCGGTCATCCATAATGAGATGCTGGACGAGATTCTGGCGCAGGTTCGTCCGTTACTTGGAAAAGGAAAGGTTGCCGACTATATTCCGGCCCTTGCCTCGGTCAGCGGGAATAAGCTGGGAATTGCAATTTGTACGATAGACGGTCAGCGTTACCAGGCCGGTGACGCCACGGAACGTTTTTCCATCCAGTCTATTTCGAAAGTGCTAAGTCTGGTTGCGGCCATGCGACAGTACGAGGAAGAGGAGATCTGGCAACGGGTGGGTAAAGATCCCTCCGGGCAGCCGTTTAACTCTCTGCTACAGCTTGAGATTGAACAGGGTAAACCGCGTAACCCCTTTATCAACGCCGGGGCGCTGGTGGTCTGCGATATGCTGCAAAGCCGTCTTAGCGCGCCACGCCAGCGCATGCTTGAAATTGTTCGCCAGCTCTCAGGCGTTGACGATATTGCTTATGATTCAGTGGTCGCCCGTTCGGAGTTCGAGCACTCTGCGCGTAACGCCGCCATTGCCTGGTTGATGAAATCGTTCGGCAATTTCCATAATGATGTGGCGACCGTACTGCAAAACTATTTCCACTACTGCGCGCTGAAAATGAGCTGCGTGGAGCTGGCGCAGACCTTCCTGTTCCTTGCCCACCAGGGGCACGCACCGCATCTCGATCAGGAGGTGGTTTCACCTATGCAGGCGCGTCAGGTCAATGCCCTGATGGCGACAAGCGGGATGTATCAGAACGCGGGAGAATTTGCCTGGCGCGTCGGTCTTCCGGCCAAGTCGGGCGTCGGGGGTGGGGTGGTTGCCATTGTACCGCATGAGATGGCCATTGCTGTCTGGAGCCCGGAGCTGGATGAGACGGGTAATTCACTGGCCGGTGTGGCGGTTCTGGAGAAACTGACCCAACGCCTGGGACGTTCCGTTTACTGATGTCTGACCTGGATCCTCTTTTTTCTCGCCTGGCGCGATCGACCTTTCGGTCGCGCTTTCGCTTAAGCACAAAAGAACGACAGTACTGCTGGGACAAAGGTGCCGATACCATTGACCAGCATGCTGCCGACTTTATTGCGAAGCGTCTTGCTCCCGCGCACCCCGTCAACGACGGTAAACAGACCCCCATGCGCGGCCATCCGGTGTTTATTGCCCAGCACGCGACCGCCACCTGCTGTCGCGGCTGTCTGGCGAAATGGCACAACATTCCGCAAGGTGTTCAGCTTACCGCGCAGCAACAGCACTATATCGTCGGCGTGATCCACCACTGGCTGGTGTTGCAGATGAACGCCTGATGTTGATGGGTGCTGATCCTGTTGTAATTGTGTTATAGATGCACGCTATGAGATCCCCCGCGTGGTGACGGGTCAGTTAGTTGCCATAAGTTATTATATGGAATGATATTTAATGCGTTCAGACCCCGCTGCCTTCACGCTTTTTCGCCCTGAATCGCCGCTGCGTAATGCGGCGGGTATCTTTATTCTCACCACCTTGTTCTACTTTATCGGTGCGGAATTACGTCTGGTCGAAGCCTTGTCGCTGTTCTGGCCGCTGAATGGCGTGATGGCGGGCGTCTTTGCCCGTTTTACCTATCTCAATCGCCTGCATAATTACGCGGTGTCGTATGTCGCCATGCTGATGTACGACGCGGTCACCACCAACTGGGGAATGGCCTCGGTGGTCATCAACCTGTCGAATATGGTCTTTATCGTTGTTGTCGCATTGCTGGTGGTGCGTGATAAGCGGTTGATGAAGAAAACCCCCGATCCCATTAATGCGCTGCGGCTGTTCAATTATTGTCTGATCGCCGCCTTATTATGTGCGCTGCTCGGCGCGACCGGGTCGGTGGGGATCGACAGCCATACCTTCTGGCCGCTGTTTGCCGACTGGTTCAGCGAGCAGTTCTCAACCGGCGTGCTCATTTTACCCTGCATGCTCACGGTCAGTATGCCGACGCGGGCATTCAGGCTGCGTCTGGAGCAACTTTTACCGGTCATTGCGCTGATTGTCTCGGTGATGGCATCGGTGGTGATTGGCGGGGCGGGAAGCCTTGCCTTTCCGCTGCCGGCGCTGATCTGGTGTGCGGTCCGCTACTCCTTGCCCGCGACCTGTCTGCTGACGTTTCTGACCGGCGGTCTGGAGATCGTTCTGGTCGCTAACTCTATTATCAATATCGCCGTGGGCACGCCGCTCTCTACCCCGATGATGTTCTCCGCCCGGCTGGGGATTGCCACCATGGCGATCTGTCCGGTTATGGTCTCCGTCAGTATGGCGGCCATTAATTCGCTCATCCGTCAGGTGTCGTTGCGCGCGGATTATGATTTTCTGACCCACGTTTATTCACGCTCCGGGCTCTATGAGGCGTTAAAGCGGGAAGAGGCGCAGCGGCAGACACGTTTTCTGACCGTGATGCTGCTGGATATCGATTACTTCAAAAGCATCAATGATAACTATGGGCATGAGTGTGGCGACCGCGTGCTGGCCGCGTTTGCCCGCGAGGTTCAGCAGGTTGTCGGAGACGACGGTATGGTGGCGCGTATGGGCGGAGAAGAGTTCGCGGTTGTGGTGAACACCGGTGACGCGCAGCACGGCTTTGCGCTGGCGGAACGTATCAGACTCACCATTGCCGCTCATCCGTTTACCTGGCGCCAGCAAACGCTCTATCTGACCGTGAGTATTGGTCTCGGGAGCGGGAAGGCGGCGTCGTGGCAGTTGACCGAAGTATTCAACAGGCTGATGGCCGAAGCAGACGATCATCTCTATCGTTCCAAAAAAGCGGGGAGAAATCGCACCAGTGCGCGTGTGTCAGACGATCCCATTACCCCGACCCCGGAGAGTGAAACCTGAGCGCAGCCTGCATTCTGCCGGGGATGAATCATAACGAATAGCAGATAAATTGCTTGCTAGGTATTTTTAACGTCAATAAGATACCGCAAGAAAGCTATCGGAAAATTCGCAGAATGAATGCAGCTGACAAACTCAGTAGACCCCCTCGTGTACCAGGAAGCCGGTTTGTCAAACGTATGTATCTGATGCGTATTCTCGGCACGTTTCTCTGTTTTATTCCCATCCTCTCTGTGCTGATTGAACAGAATCGTTCAACCTGGCTGATGTGTTTGCTGGCGTTGAACGCGTTTATCTGGCCTACGCTTGCCTGGTATCGGGCGCGAAATTCGGCCATGCCGCTGGTGACTGAGCATCAGAATCTGGTGCTGGACGCCGGGGCGGGGGGATTCTGGATCGCCATGATGGCGGTTAATCCGCTGCCGTCGGTGGTCATTGCCACCATTATGCTGACCGACCGGCTCTCGGCAGGGGGCGTTACGCTGATGAGAAAGGCGGCCATCACCATGGTGGGCGTTTTTCTGGTGACCTGGCTGACGCAGGGAATGGCGGTGGATATGTACGTTTCGCAGCGCACCATGTTTGCCACGCTGCCGCTGATTGCAATTTATCTGCTGGCACTGAGCATATTAACGGACAGCATTGCGCTGCGCCTGCGGATCAAGAGCCGGGAGCTTGAGCGGATCGCGATGATGGATCCGCTACTGGATATCGCGAACCGACGGCTGCTCGAAAAGCGGATTGACCACGAACTGAATAAACTGCGCCAGACGTGCCGGGAATCGGCCCTGATGTTCATCGATATCGACAATTTTAAAGACGTTAACGATCGTTTTGGTCATAAGGTTGGGGATGCATTGCTGGCGGCCGTCTCGCAAATACTGCATTTGTCGACACGCCCAAACGATACCCCCGCACGCCTTGGCGGTGACGAATTTGTGGTGTTGCTGCCGGATACCACCCTTGAAGAGGCGCAAGTTGTCGCCAGACGCATTATGGATGCGGCTGCAATGAAAAAGGAGGTGGCTCAGGAGACGGTGCATTGCACGCTCAGCATCGGTATCGCCTGTGCCACGCGAGAAATGATAAGCGTAACCGACTGGCTACAGGCCGCGGACAACGCCCTGTACCGCGCCAAGCGGGACGGTAAGAACAGAATATTCGCGCACTGACAATGTCTCTGTTTAGGCTACGCTTTGAGTAACGCTTTGCGTCAGGAGACGTTATGAAAACACCTGCAACCCCTGCAAATGAAATGGAACGTCTGAACTCGCTGCGCGAGTCAGGCCTGCTTGAGATCGACAGTTCCCCGGCGTTTGACCGACTGACACGTCTGGCAAAACGCTTCTTCCAGGTTCCCCTGGCGATGGTCAATCTGATTGATGAACACTCGCTGATTGTGAAGTCGGCCGATGGTCAGGCGCCTGACACCGTTCCGCGTAATATCTCGTTTTGCGGCCATACGATCCTCAGCGAAGCGCCGCTGGTGGTTGCCGATATGCGTCAGGACGATCGATTTGCCGATAACCCGCTGGTGGCCGGTGAGCCCGGCGTAAGGTTCTATGCCGGTTTTCCACTGCGTTTACGTGACGGGGCGAGCGTGGGATCGCTGTGCCTGATTGATTATTCTCCTCGTGAATTTTCCGCAGCCGATCTTGCCGTGCTGGGCGATCTGAGTGCGCTGGCGGAAGACGAGTTTGCTGCCGTCAGCGCGGCGACAACCGATGAATTAACCGGTCTGTTTAACCGTCGGGGCTTTAACCAGCTGCTCCGGTTCACGCTCTCCGTAGCCAGACGTCGGGCGGAGCCGTTAACTCTGGGCTGGCTGGATCTGGATCGTTTCAAAGAGATTAACGATCGCTACGGACATGAAGAGGGCGACAACGCGCTGAAAGTGATGGCGGAACTGATGCGCACCTCTTTCCGTGAAGCGGATTTGCTGGTTCGCTTTGGCGGCGATGAGTTTGCCGTGCTGTTTGCCGATACCGACGAGCAGGGGGCCTGGATTGCCATGCAGTATCTGGCCGAGCAGGTTGAACAGTACAATGCGCGCAGGCTGCATCCCTGGTCACTCCATTTTTCCTGGGGGCTGAGCGAGTTCGATCATAACGGCAACGATCTGCAGCAGTGGATGAAAGACGCGGATGAAAAAATGTATGCCATGAAGCAGCAGCGCAAGCGCGCAACATGACATAACAAAAGCCTATGTCTGAGGTGATTGCGTTACAAAGATGTTAAATGCACAGTGAGCGTATTCAACGTAAGGAAAACCCATGAATACCTCACTGCAGATCAAAACCCTCACCCGGGACGATATTCTCACCCACCTCGATGCGCTGGCCGATATCCTTGAAAACTGTGTCAGGGGCGGCGCTTCCGTCAGTTTTATGTTGCCATTCAGTACCGATAAAGCTCGTGCTTTCTGGCAGGATATTGCCGGGAGCGTAGGGCGTAACGAACGCGTTGTGCTGGCCTGCATCGATTCTCAGGATGGCGTGATTGGCACCGTGCAGCTCATTACCGATCAGCCGGAAAACCAGCCGCATCGTGCCGATGTGGCAAAGCTGCTGGTGCATGAAAAAGCGCGTCGTAAAGGTGTCGCGATGGCGCTAATGGAGGCGCTGGAAGTGCAGGCCAGAGCAAGAGACATCTCGGTGCTGGTGCTGGATACCTCAACCGGCAGCGGAGCGGAGACCTTCTACCGGCGTGCTGGCTGGCAAAAGGTGGGGGAGATCCCGCGTTATGCGCTGATGCCGGATGGCGCGATGACCGCCACATCAGTCTTCTATAAGTTCTTGTGATTATTTCCCTCAATGACGTGATGAATTGATCAAAAGCGGGGTTCTGGTCGAAAACCTTTGGTAAGTTATCATACCAATTTAATCAGGTTGTACGACTAATCATAAAAGGACCCCATTGTGAACACACTTAACCGTCGTGATTTCCCCGGTGCTCTCTACCCCGAACGAATCATTCAGTTTGGCGAGGGCAATTTCCTGCGTGCGTTTGTCGACTGGCAAATCGACCTGTTAAACGAACATACCGATCTCAATGCCGGCGTCGTGGTCGTACGCCCAATTCAAAGCGACTCCCCGCCGTCATTAAGCACTCAGGATGGCCTGTATACCACGATCATTCGTGGTCTGAATGAGCAGGGCGAGGCGGTCAGCGAAGCGCGTCTTATCCGCTCGGTGAATCGGGAGATCAGCGTCTACAGCCAGTACGATGAATTTCTGAAACTGGCGCATAATCCGGAGATGCGTTTTGTCTTCTCCAACACCACCGAGGCGGGGATTAGCTGGCACGCGGGCGATCGTTTCGAAGATGCGCCAGCGGTGAGCTATCCAGCGAAGCTGACGCGGCTGCTGTTTGAGCGCTTCAGCCATTTTAACGGCGCAGCGGACAAAGGCTGGATCATCATTCCGTGCGAGCTAATAGACTATAACGGCGAAGCGCTGCGCGAACTGGTGCTGCGCTATGCACAGGCGTGGGCACTGCCAGCGGAATTTATTCAGTGGCTGAATGCGCATAACAGCTTCTGCTCCACGTTAGTTGACCGCATTGTAACGGGGTATCCGCGCGACGAAGCGGCGACGCTCGAAGCCGGGCTTGGTTATCACGATGCGTTCCTGGATACCGCTGAACATTTCTACCTGTTTGTTATTCAGGGGCCTGAATCCCTGGCCAGCGAACTGCGTCTGGACAAACTCCCGCTAAACGTGCGGATTGTGGATGACATTAAGCCGTACAAGGAGCGCAAAGTGGCGATTCTCAACGGCGCGCACACGGCGCTGGTGCCGGTGGCGTTCCAGGCGGGGCTGGATACGGTGGGCGAGGCGATGAACGATGCTGACATATGCGCGTTTATCGAAAAAGCGATCTATGAGGAAATCATTCCGGTCCTGGATTTGCCGCGTGATGAACTGGCGTCTTTCGCCAGCGCCGTTACGGGTCGTTTCCGCAATCCGTATATCAAGCATCAGCTGCTGTCGATTGCCCTTAACGGCATGACCAAGTATCGCACGCGCATTCTGCCGCAGCTGTTGGCGGGGGTGAGGGCATCTGGCACGTTGCCCGCTCGCCTGACGTTCGCGCTGGCCGCACTGATCGCGTTCTACCGTGCAGAGCGTAATGGGGAGAACTATCCGGTGCAGGATGACGCGCACTGGCTTGCTCGTTACCAACAGCTGTGGGCGCAGCATCACGATAAACAGATCACCACCCGCGAGCTGGTCGCCTCCGTTTTAAGCGTTACTGAGCACTGGGAGGAGGATTTAACTCAGGTAGAGGGTCTTGTCGGTCAGGTTTCGTGCGATCTCGACGCGATTCTGCAACAGGGGATGCGGGCCGCAGTAAAACCGCTTTGTTAAACCATGCCCGGCTTCGGCCGGGTATTTTATACCTTATTAGTTACAACATACTATTGGCTCTTTTATGTAAAACAGGCTCTAGCACCGTGCGGTTTATTGCTTATCAGGTGATAAAGTGCAATCTCTTATTAACAAGCTTGCAACCGTGACAGGGATCACGTTTAATAACGCGGCTCTTTCCTTTCCTGAAGCTGACTATGATTGTTCGTCCCAAACAGCACTGGCTACAACTGATTTTCGTCTGGCACGGTTCGGTACTTCCTAAAATCTATACCCGGTTGTTACTTAACTTCCTGCTATCCATCGCCGTTATTCTGATGCTGCCGTGGTATACCTCGCTGGGCATTAAATTTACCGTTGCGCCGTTCAGCATCCTGGGTGTGGCCATCGCTATCTTTCTGGGGTTCAGAAACAACGCCTGCTATTCGCGCTACGTTGAGGCGCGCCAGCTGTGGGGGCAACTGATGATAGCGGCACGCTCGTTATTTCGCGAGGTTAAAAACACCTTGCCGGATGATAAACATCTGGGTGAGTTCGTCCGCCTGCAGATCGCCTTTGCCCATTGTCTGCGCATGACCCTGCGTCGTGAAAAGGGGGAAGGGCAACTGGCGCGCTATCTGGCGGCGGAGGATTTACGCAACGTCATGGCCGCCAATTCCCCGGCGAACCGTATTCTGCTGATCATGGGTGAATGGCTGGCCGTCAGACGCCGTAACGGAGACCTCTCCGATATTCTGTTCCACAGCCTGAACAACCGTCTCAACGATATGTCGATTGTCCTGTCAGGCTGCGAGCGCATCGCCACCACGCCCGTGCCATTTGCTTATACGCTTATCCTGCACCGTACGGTCTATCTGTTCTGCATCATGCTGCCGTTCGCGCTGGTTGTTGACCTGCACTACATGACGCCGTTTGTCTCTGCGCTGATTTCGTATACCTTTATTTCGCTGGATACGCTGGCAGAAGAGCTGGAAGATCCGTTTGGTACCGAAGACAACGACCTGCCGCTGGACGCCATCTGCAACATGATGGAACGCGATCTGCTGCAGATGAACGATGAAGAGAACATTCCGGAAAGGCTGATGCCGGATAAGTATTATCAGCTGACCTGACGGGCGTTCCACTCGTCCCGGGTGATTTCCCACAGCTCAGAATCGAGCATACCGCTGACGTACGCTTTCTTTTCCGTTCTGATAAGCCGCATGCCGCTACTGTCTGAAATACGACGGGAGCGGCTATTGGCGGCCGCCTTCGGCGCGCGCAATACGGGTTTGTTCAGCGTGTTAAACCAGTAATCCGTTGCCGCAATGCTGGCTTCGCGCATATATCCCTTTCCCTGAAACTCCGGCGCCAGCCAAAACCCGCGGTTGTTATCTTCCACATCGTACAGGCAGATAACCCCCATCAGTTCGTCCGGCGCTTCACGACGGCGGATGCTCCAGAACCAGGCAATCCCTTTCGCCATATCCGGCAGCGCCACGTTGTTGACATAGTTCTCCGCGCCGTTATCCGGGTAGGGCCAGGGCACGGAAGAGACCAGATAGCGGACGATCTCCCAGCGCGGATAGCGCTTTTGAATCTGAACGGCATCTTCGGCAACCAGCGGTTTTAGCAGCAAGCGTTCTGTCGTGAGCGTCGGTATCGTCATCCGCAGATCTCCCTATTTAAGCGTTATGCTTTTGTTTGCGTTCTGGTATTTTCATCTCTATCACATTCAGTTGAGGCGTGCTGAGTTTATACCCTACCAAAAATAGGCATCATTTCTTCAATGGCGAAATTTTAATGCGCTTGTGGTCTCTTTTAACCGGACGTGTTTTCCAGGATCTCCTGCAGCATGGCAAAGAGATAAAGGAGGCCATTGCTCGTCGTGATACCCGTCTTTTGAATCATTCCACCCCCGAGCTGGAACGGTATTTTTCTCGCCCCCTCAGCGAGCTGCCGCGTCAAAACCCTTACCCGGTGGCGGCGCTGTTACCTCTGTTTTTAGTGGCGTTTGCGTTAAACCTTCTGCCTTTTCTCAGCGCGTTGCCGGGTTTGTCACCTTTACAGCATGCACTGAGCTTTTTCGTACCATCATTAATAATGACAGGCGCGCTCATTGTTATCAGCGTGCTTCTGGCCCGAGGGATGACGTCAGGATTGTTGGGGGTTATGACGGTGTTCATCATTCTGCTGGTCGTGACACTCGCTCAGGGGCTGCATCTGCTGTTTTCTCATGACGGAAGCCTTTGGCCACAGGTCATCGCATCCTCCGCGCTGATACTTTGTCGGAGGGTGATGAACAGCAGCGGCTTTGTGCTGTTTACCCTCTATTGTCGCACTCAGCGTCTTGCCAGAGTGGCTCGTGAAATCCGGTTAAAAAGTCGTTAAAGAGGTAATATGACATTACGAAAAGCGCATCCGCAGGAAGCCGAAATACTCTGGAATATTCGCAATCAGGCGATTCGTCACGGCTGTAAAACCAGTTACGACGCGGACGTCATTGCGCGCTGGACGCCCGACGACATGCCGGAGCATTACCGGCAAATGGTCATTGAATACCCTTTTTACGTGGTGGAAGATGAAAAGGGCGACATTGCGGCAACTGGCTATCTTGATCTGGATACCCACTGTCTGGAGGCGATATTCACCTTGCCGGCGGCATCCGGAAAAGGCATGGCGACCCGGATTATCGAGGCGCTCAAACAGGAGGCCCATAGCCGGGGGTTAACCCGCCTGACGCTCGATGCAACGCCTAACGCCCGGTCGTTTTACCAGAAACTGGGGTTTGTCACGCTGAGCGAAAAGTATCATCACTCGCGCATGGCGGGCGCTGATTTACGCTGTTTTGAAATGGCGATCAACTTGTAATGTGAGGAACGCATGGCTGTCACGGTAAGACCTTTAAGCGCAGACGATTACGCCCAGTGGCGACCGCTATGGGACGGGTATACCCATTTTTATGACTGCTTTCTTGATGAATCGGTTACCGCATCGACATGGGAGAGGGCGCTCTCAGCGCATTCACCAATGTTCTGCCGCGTAGTAGAGAAAGACGAAAAGGTCATTGGTTTCGCGATGTGCATTCTCCACGAAGGCACCTGGTCAACGGCCCCCGTTTGCTACCTGGAAGACCTGTTTGTCGATGCCACGGAGCGTGGTGCGGGGGCCGGGAAGGCGCTCATTGATGCCCTGATAGCCGAAGGCAAGCGCGAAGGGTGGTCGAAACTGTATTGGGTGACCCGGGAGAACAATCCGGCGCGTAAACTCTATGACAAATACGGTGAAGCTGACGATTACGTACGTTACCGCCTCTCGCTGTAAGCCTCAATCACCTGTGTTTGTATCACACTGTATCTGTGTACCGGATACATACACAGGATTGCAATAAACCCCCTTTCGCACATATCCGCTATACAAACGCGTGTTGTTATATCCCCGTCAACTGTTCTTAACCGGAGATACCAACATGTTCAGCAAACTCGCGTATTCAACCCTGGCGTTAACCGTTTCTCTTGGCACCGTTATGTCCTGTCAGGCCGAAGTCACCGGCAAAGATGTTGCCGCAGCCTTCGATCACCCACAGCAAATTAACGCTGGCGATCTGAATATCGGCTATGTCGATATCGGACCAAAAGAGGGACAGCCGGTGATTCTGTTACATGGCTGGCCCTACGATATTCACAGCTATGCCGAAGTCGCACCCGCGCTGGCGGCAAAAGGCTACCGGGTCATTGTGCCTTCGCTGCGCGGCTACGGCACCACGCGCTTCCTGTCAGCAAGCACGCCGCGTAACGGCCAGCCTTCGGCCATGGCGAAAGATATCGTTAACCTGATGGATGCCCTCAACATTAAGCAGGCTGTTTTTGCGGGATACGACTGGGGCGCCCGTACGGCGGACATTGTCGCGGCGCTGTGGCCTGAACGCGTCAAATCCCTTGTTTCGGTAAGTGGCTATCTCATCAGCAGCCAGCAGATTGGTAAACAGCCGCTGCCGCCAAAAGCAGAGCAGCAGTGGTGGTATCAGTTCTATTTCGCAACAGAACGCGGTGCCGAAGGCTATGCCAAGAATACCCATGACTTCGCCCGTCTGATCTGGTCTCAGGCCTCACCAGACTGGAAGTTTTCCGATGCGACCTTTAACGCCAGCGCAAAATCCCTCGATAACCCCGATCACGTCGCGGTTACGCTCAGCAACTATCGCTGGCGTTTAGGCCTCGAAAAAGGCGAGCGTAAATACGACAGCTACGAACAAAAGCTGGCGACATTGCCAAATATCACCGTTCCGACAATCACCATCGAAGGCGGCAACAACGGGGCGCCACATCCTGCGCCGCAAGCCTATGCCGGTAAATTCACGGGTAAATATGAACACCGCACCTTTGGGGCCACCGTGGGGCACAACCCGCCGCAGGAAGATCCGCAGGATTTCGTCAAGGCGGTTATCGACGCGGATAAGCTGTGATATGTGCTATTTTCAATACGTTACCCCTCAGTCAGGAGATCCCGGTGGAGCATATTGATCATATCCTTGTCGTCGATGACGACAGGGATATTCGTGAATTGATTGTCGACTATCTCGTCAAGTCGGGCTATCGCGCGTCTGGCGCGGCAAACGGTAAAGAGATGCGGGCCGTGCTAGATAAACAGCATGTCGATCTGGTGGTGCTGGACGTGATGATGCCAGGCGATGACGGATTAACGCTCTGCCGGGGACTGCGCAGCGGTAAACATAAAGATCTGCCGATCCTGATGCTGACCGCGCGCAACGAAGAGACAGACCGGATCCTGGGGCTGGAAATGGGGGCCGATGACTATGTCGTGAAGCCCTTTGTTGCGCGCGAACTGCTGGCGCGTATCAAAGCCATTTTGCGCCGTTTTCGCACCATGCCACCCAATCTGCAGGTGACCGAGGCCGGGCGCCTGGTGATGTTCGGCGACTGGCAACTGGACACCGTTGCTCGTCACCTGATCGACAGCGAGGGGATGATTGTGGCACTCAGCGGGGCGGAATACCGACTTCTGCGCGTGTTCCTAGACCATCCTCAGCGTGTGCTGAGCCGCGATCAGTTGCTTAACCTGACCCAGGGGCGAGATGCTGAACTCTTTGAGCGCTCGATTGATCTGCTGGTCAGTCGGGTTCGTCAGCGACTGAATGAAGATGCCCGCACGCCGGCCTACATCAAGACCGTTCGCAGCGAAGGGTACGTTTTTACCATGCCGGTGATCATCAAAGAGGCCAATGAATGAGGCTCTGGCCACGCTCGTTACTGACGCGACTGCTGATCATCGTGATGCTGGGGCTCCTGCTGGCCAACGCGCTCAGCCTCACGCTGGTCATGCTTGAGCGAATGCGCAGCGCCCGCACGGTGATGCTCGGCAACCTGGAATATGACGTTTCCACCAGTGTGGCCATCCTCGACCGGCTTCCCGCAAAGGAGCGTCCAGCCTGGCTGGAACGACTGGCGCGGGGGAACTATCGCTACATTCTGGGCACCGGTGAACCGGGGCCCGCACCGCATGACAAACGCTCGCAGGATGCCATCCGCACCCTGACAGAGGCGCTGTCGGCAACCTGGCCACTGACGTTTACTGCCGTGCCGGGGCCGGTTTCCCATATTCAGGCCCACCTTACGCTGAGCGATGGTTCGCCGCTGACCATTGACCTTATCCCCCGAATGCCCCCGGTCGCCAGCTGGCTGCCTGTAGTGCTTGTGTTGCAGCTGCTGCTTCTGGCGTTCTGCTCATGGATTGCCGTGCGCCAGGTTATTCGACCCTTTTCTCAGTTTACCCGGGCGGTGGATTCCCTCGACCCGGCAGCAAGCTCGCCAATGACCGAGACAGGGCCAGTCGAGGTGCAACGGGCCGCACACGCCTTTAATGCGATGCAGGCGCGTATCCAGTCTTACCTGCGCGAGCGTGCGCAGATCCTGGCCTCCGTATCGCACGACCTTCAGACTCCGATAACGCGCATGAAGTTGCGCGTCGAAATGGCGGACCAGCCGGAGCTACGGGACAAGTTGCTCAACGACCTGGACAATATGACGCGCCTGGTGCGGGAAGGAATAGCGTATGCCCGGTCATCAGAATCTCTGGAAGAGACCTCGCTCAAGCTGGAGTTGAATGCCTGGATAAACAGCATCGCCAGTGATTACCAGGACATCGGGAAAAACGTGCAGCTTCAGGCAACCGATGCCCGTCTGCCCGTGGTCACGCGTCCGCAGGCGCTACGCCGGGTGATGACCAATCTGCTGGATAATGCGCTGAAATTTGGCGACTACGCCGTCATTACGATTCATTCAGATGCCCATCATGTCACGATCGCCATTCGCGATTGGGGGCCGGGGATACCGGACGCCGAACTGGAGGCAGTATTGCAGCCGTTTTATCGGGTGGAAACCTCACGAAACCGCGACACCGGGGGCACCGGATTAGGGCTGGCGATCGCCGCCCAGTTGACTGCGCAGTTAGGCGGGAAATTGCATCTGGCGAACCACGCCGAGGGTGGGCTGGACGTTTCGATTACGCTGCCGCGCGGGTAATTGTACGGTTTTGTATCGGACAGCCCTCATGATACGCGCGCAGACAATTCGCGCTGATTTGCACACATCCTGAACATATCAACACGGTGAAATAACCTCACTGCAGCTTCGCAGGGCATCTGTAATGTGAGGTCACTATGTTTCTGATAATCGCTTTTCTGGGCGGGATGATAAGTCTGCTCAGCCCATGCACACTCCCGGTTATTCCACTGCTGTTTGCCGGGTTCCAGGGGCAACGACGGCATATTCTGGCGTTGCTCGCGGGGATGATTGTAATGTTCACCCTCGTGGCACTGGTGGCTACCGCCGCCAGCAGCTGGATCGCCCAGGCGACGATAGCAGGGCGCTGGGTCGCACTGGTTGTACTGGCAATAGCCGCGCTGGCTCTTATTTTCCCGACATTCGCCCAGCGTATTGCCGGACCGGCCGTCAGCGCAGGTAATCTTCTCAACACACGCAGCGGACAGACGCGCGGTACTCTCTCCGCATTTCTGGCAGGGCTGGCCGTTGGGTTGCTCTGGTCGCCGTGCGCCGGACCGATTCTGGGTGCCATCTTCAGCCTGAATATTGCCGGTCACTCCGCCATTGCCACAGGGGCACTGCTGGCCGCTTACGGCAGCGGATGCGCGCTGATGCTGGGGCTGCTGGTTATCGGTGGTCGCGGGCTGATGGCACCCCTGCGTGCCAGATCGGCATTGATGGAAAGGTTACGCAAGGGGGCGGGCGTGGTGATGTTAGCGACCGTTGCGTTTAACGCCACCGGGATGACGTCCGTTCTGAAAGGCGCCAACGGGGTCGCAGACCGTCTGGAAAATTCGCTCCTGACGCTGGCGAAACCCGCAACGGCACCGGTGAAGCTTCAGCCGGTGGTGATGACCGAACCTAGCAGCCAGTTACCCTCCTTAAGCGGCGGAACAGGATGGGTTAATGGTGACCCTGTCACGTCTGACTCTCTGCGGGGGAAGGTAGTATTGATTGATTTCTGGACGTGGGACTGCATCAACTGTCAGCATACGCTCCCGCACGTTCGCGACTGGGCCCAAAAGTACCAGGCGCAAGGTCTGGTGGTGATAGGTGTGCATACGCCGGAATACCCGTGGGAAAAACCGCTCGCCTCGGTACAAAAAGCGGTGACGAAATGGCAGCTCCCGTATCGGGTGGTCACGGATAATAACTATAAGATCTGGAACGCCTTCGGGAATCAGTACTGGCCCGCACACTACTATTTCGATGCCAAAGGGCAACTGCGCTACACCTCCTTTGGCGAAGGCAATTATGACCAGCAGGAAAAAGTCATTCAGCAGTTGCTGAAAGAGGCTCGCTCCTGAGCCGACTTATGGCTGACGTTGAGCAACGATAAACAAGCGTGGAAATGCCAGCAGTATCTGCCCGTTTTCCTGAAGCGGATACTGCTCTTCCAGTAGTTCATGGTAGCGTTTCAGGAACTGCTTCTGCTCGCTTTCATTCAACTCCTGTAACCACGGACGCAGCCCCGTGGCGCTGACCCAGTCAATAATCGCCTGATGCGATCCCATTTTATGGAAGTAGGTCGTGCGCCAGATATCCACGTCGCAACCTGCCTCCGTCAGAATATCGTAATACGCATGGACACCGGGCAGAGGTTCACGGCCTCGATTCGGATAACCTTGTTCAACAGCCACTTCGCGCATCGAGACGTGTGTCGGTTCAAGCCAGTTATCCGGCATCTGGATCGCCAGCACGCCGTTTAGCTTCAGCAGCGAAACCAGATGCGGCAGGAGATCGTAATGGTCAGGGATCCACTGTAGCGAGGCATTCGCATAAATCAGGCTCAGCGGCTGGCCTGGCTTGTACTGCCGGATATCGGCCTCAACAAAGTGGCAATCGGGCAACGCCTGGCGCGCCTCTTCGAGCATCGCCGGTGAGTTATCAACACCGGTGATGTGGGCGGAAGGCCAGCGATGCTTCAACAGCGCGGTGCTGTTTCCCGGTCCGCAGCCTAAATCAACGATGGTGGACACCTCATCCAGTGGAATTCTGGCGAGCAGTTCAGCAGCAGGGCGCGTGCGTTCGGCACCGTATTGCAGATAAAGCGAAGGGTTCCAGTCGGCCATTTTTGCCTCTCCGTGTTGAATTCATCAGCAAGAATAGCACAGGCAGAGACCCGCACTGGGGCAGGTCTCGACCGACGCAGTGACTACAGAACGCCTTTCAGCGCGATATGGTAAAGCAGCATGATCGTTTTGCCGTCGACAATCCTGCCGGTATCAATACCGCGCAAGGCCTCATCCAGCGGCATTTCCAGCACGTCGATATCTTCTCCCTCTGACTTGATGCCGCCGCCTGCGCTGGCCCGATCCTGCGGGTGATACTCTGCGATATAAAAATAGAGTTTTTCCGTGACGGATCCTGGGCTCATGTAGGCTTCAAAGACTTTCTCAACACGGAAGACACGATATCCGGTCTCTTCTTCCGCTTCCGCCTTGATGCGGCTTTCGGGATCCATGTTATCCAGCAGCCCGGCAGCGGCCTCGATAAGGTCGTCCTCATGGCCATTGATAAAGACCGGAAAGCGGAACTGGCGCGTCAGGATCACCGTTCTTTTATCACGGTTATAGAGCAGTATCGTGGCCCCGTTTCCCCGGTCATACACTTCGCGGCTTTGCCGCTGCCATTCGCCGTCGCGTCGCTGCAGCTCAAAGGTGTACTTTTTCAGGATGTACCAGTTATCCGACAGGGTTTCATTTTCAATGATGCGCACATCTGCACGTTTCGATTGCACGTTTGCTGCTCCTTACGTAGAGTGATCGTCATAAACAGCATCATCATGCACATTCAAGATAAAACGTGCAACATCAGGAATCCACAATGCTCACCAGTCAGCGAAAACAATTAATCCTCGAGAAGCTTGCCGCTGAAGGCCAGGTCCAGTCTAAAGCGCTCAGTGCACATTTCGCGGTGTCAGAAGACACCATTCGTCGTGATCTCCGCGAACTGGCGGCGGAAGGGCGTTTGCAGCGTGTCCATGGCGGTGCGCTGCCGGCCTCGTCGGCTACTGTGCCATTTGCCGAGCGTAAATCGGTGAAGATGGACGCGAAAAAAAATGTGGCCCGCAAAGGCGCAAAGCTCATTTCCCCTGGGCAAGTGGTGATTGTCGACGGCGGCACAACTACGTCAGAACTGATCGCGTATTTACCGGCGGATTTACGCATTACCGTGGTCACACACAGCCCGAGCATTGCCCTTGGGCTCGTCGAGCATCCTTCGATTGAAGTGATCCTGATCGGAGGACGTCTGTACAAACACTCCATCGTGACGGTAGGCGCAGCGGCCATTGAAGGCATCGACAATATCCATGCGGATCTGTTCTTCATGGGGGTTACCGGCATCCATCCTGAAGCCGGGCTTACCACCGGCGATTTCGAAGAGGCGTGCATCAAACGTGCATTTTCCGGCAGGGCCGCCGAGACAGTGGTCCTGGCATCGCCAGAAAAAATTAACACCGCGTCATCGTTTGTGATTGGCGAGCTATCGCTGGCCAATACGATTGTCGTGGAAGACGATACCGATCGCGCCTGGATTAGCGCGGTAAGTGAGAAGGGCGTCTGCGTGGTGACGACCTCAGATCCAGAATAACCCTTGAACCTGCCTGTGATCAGCAGGCAGGTTCAGGCGCGTCCTCAGGCCTGAGGGATGCTTTCTAACGAGGTGTAAACGTTCAGCCCGAGCTTACGGGCAACCTCGATATCCATATCAGCTCCCTTAGACGCACCGGCAATACGATAAATCGCGTCGCATTTCCCAATAAGCCGGTGTGCAACGGGATAGAGCATCGCTTCACTGATTTCATCCCCAATGGACGTTGAACCCGCGGCCTTTGCCAGCGGTAGCGCAAGCCATTCACCAATCACCGGAACGTGGCCACGCTGATATACGGCTAATGCTGCGTTTTCCAGACGGGCAAGGTTTTCATCCATTTTGGCCTGGTCGCCATCAGTCCCGCTGCGCCAGGGGCCCGCGATTAAAATCAACTGTTGTGTCATACATACCTCGTTGCGTGATGGTGCATGAATTTGCACGTTAATAATTGACGTATCGGTTTTCAGCTCTGAAACGTATCTTATTAGGCACCATCGTGCAAATACAAGCAGTATCATGCATAGTGGTGATGTTGCATAAGCGCGACGCTGGTCTATGCTCAACATGCAGAGACTCGCCATTCTCTGGGGCAATTGAAAAATAACAATAAGTTGCGTTTCAGGGGGTGGAAATGAACAAGGTCCTGCTCGCATTATTATCCTGCGTGCTCTCGATCATCTCATTTACCGGCATCGCCGCCGAGCCACGGCAGGAGCCTACTGAGCAGGAACGTGCCCGAACGGTTTACATTTTTCACCAGCCGATTGTGATGCTACAGGCCAAATTTGGTCTCACCACTCCTGAAGAGCGCGTATTGCGTATTCGTAATACCCTGCGTAATTTCACCCAGCAGGATGTGCGTGAGCCGCTGAAAATTGTCCCCGTTACCCGTTACAACCAGCAGGGAAGGCTGATTGTCATGAACAATAAGCCTGTTTTATTGCTTACGCAGGCGGACCTGGATGAGGGGGACGATTTGACTCTCGACCAGGCCGCTCAGCGCGTGCTGGCGCGGATGGAGGCGCAACGTACGGCGCTTCGCGATCAATATGACACCGGCTGGCTGGCGCTCTCCGCCGGGAAAACTGTCGTCGGGCTGCTGGTTCTGTCTCTTTTCTGGTACGGGGCGTGGCGGTCGTGGCGCTGGGTTCGCAATGTCTGTCGTCGCCGCATTCTTGAAAACCGCAGCGTTATCCCGCAGAGCTGGCGTAAGTTTGTCGGCGCAATTGAGGCTCGTTTGTATGCTTTGCTGATGATTTTACTGGGCATTCTCGGATTGGGGCGTTCAGCTTGTTCCCCTGGACACGCGTCTGGGGTGCATCGTTAGGCGACTGGACCATGCGCGTGCTGCGGGATATTGCGCTGTCGATTGTCTCGACCATGCCGGGAATAATGATTGTCCTGATCATCTTTGTGATTACCGCCTTTATTCTGAAGCTCCTGAAGGTGTTGTTAAATCAGGTGGAAGCAGGGCGCCTGCAGCTGCCGGGCATTCATCCTGAAACCGTGGGAGCAACGCGTAAACTGATTTCTGTCGTGGTGTGGTTATTTGCCCTCTCTGCGGCCTATCCGTTTTTACCGGGAGCGAATTCGCTGGCGTTTAAAGGCATTAGCGTCTTCTTTGGCCTGATGCTTACTCTGGGTTCGGCAGGCGTAATGAACCATGCGATGAGCGGACTGGTACTGATCTACTCACGAGCGTTGAGGAAAGGAGACGTTATACGGGTGGCGGATAACGAAGGGCTGGTCACGGAGATAGGCATGCTGGCGACCAAGATCATCACCCGCGAGAACTATATTGTGACCGTACCCAATGCGGTGGTGGTGAGCGGAAAAATCACCAATCTGAGCGTACAGAATCCTGACGGTGGCGTGAACCTAACGATTGGCGTGACGATTGGCTATGACACACCGTGGCGACAGGTTCATGCCATGCTGGAGATGGCGGCGAGACGGTCGAAATGTGTTGACCCTTCGCAGCAGCCCCTGGTGCGTCAGCTGGGGCTGATGGACTGGTACATTGCCTATGAGCTGCAGGTAAAATTGCAGCCCGGACAGTCACTTGCCGAAGCCCGCAATGAGCTCCACAGTAACATTCAGGACGTTTTCAACGAGTTCAACGTGCAGATTATGTCGCCAAACTTCGTGATGCAGCCGGAAGGTGCGGTCGTCGTCGCGGAAGAAAACTGGTTCGCAGCACCGGCAGAGAAACCCGCACAAAAGCCATCATGAATCAGTCCGGTGCATGACAGACCGCCTCGATATTATGGCCGTCAGGCGCAATGACAAAGGCGGCATAGTAGTTTTTGCTGTAGGGCCGCAAGCCTGGGGCACCGTTATCACGGGCGCCCGCTTGCAAGGCAGCCTGGTAAAAATCATCTACCTGCTGGCGTGTTTCTGCCACAAACGCCAGGTGCAGAGGGGCCGGTTTGTCGCGCGTCTGGAACAGGCAAAGTGACACGTTGCCGGAACTCATTTCAACCCCATATTCGGGTGTGCCTTCATCAACGATCTTAATACCAAGCGGCTGAAGCGCCTTGATGAAAAAGGTTTTGCTTCTTTCGTAATCACTGACGCCGAATTTCACATGATCGAACATCTTCTTTCCTCAATAAGATGCAGAAATAAAGAGTATAGATCTAGATGGCGGACCGTTTCCGCCCAACAAATGTCCAACGCAGGTAGTCATAAAGCCAGTTGAAGAGCATCGTGTATGGCAGAAAAAACAGTACCAGACCGATCTCGACAAAAAATGCCTCAGTGACTGTTAAATTCAGCATTACCATCGCGACAGGAATTAATGTAATGATAAGTCCTGTTTCAAAGCAGACAGCATGGATTGCACGCACGAGAAATGTTCGTTGAAACGCATATTTTTTCTGCAAGGCGTCAAAGAATTTATTAAACACAAAATTCCATGCCGTGGCGGCAAGTGCAGATATCACGGACAACGAACCCGACTGAAGCACCGACACGTTCATCAGCCATGCAAGTGACAGCGCAATGATGACATTGGCCGTCACTTCGAAAAGAACCGCATGCAAAACGCGTTCTTTAAAACTTTTATCCAGTTCAATTTCCATTTACTTAGTACGGCTTTTTTTAAAAACTGAAGTATATCAGACGTGCTTCAACTTTCTTTAAACGTGAAGGGTAGAATGGCTGTCAGGCCCCGGTTATTCGGGGCCTTGCTCTATGTTCTGAGGAAAAGATGTAAAATCAACCCGATTACCGCACATGCGGCAATTACATGTGTGACTTTATATTTGGACCGGAATAGTGCGATAGCGGCAGCAAGTGCAATGACCGCTGCTATCCAGTCCATTTTGCCATCAAAACCCTGTGGCCAGAGCACGTGGTAGCCAAAAAAGAGTGCCAGATTCAGGATCACGCCAACCACCGCTGCGGTAATTGCCGTGAGTGGCGCGGTGAAATTAATATTGTTGTGCGTCGTTTCAATAAAAGGCCCACCGGCGAGGATAAACAGAAACGATGGCAGAAACGTAAACCAGGTCGCCAGCATGGCCGCAACAGCGCCCGCCAGGAAAAGCTGATCCGGGCCATACGCCATATTCACATAGCCACCAACAAATCCCACAAATGCCACAACCATGATAAGCGGCCCCGGCGTGGTTTCGCCCAGTGCCAGACCATCAATCATCTGCGTTGGCGTGAGCCACTGATAATGACCAACCGCGCCCTGGTAGATATAAGGCAGTACCGCATAGGCACCCCCAAAGGTCAGCAGCGCCGCCTTGGTAAAGAACCAGCCCATCTGGGTAAACGGGTGCATCCAGCCAAGGCTAAGATAGAGCATCGCCATTGGCGTTGCCCATAAAAAAACACCGGCAATGATAATCAGGGTCAAGCGTGACCATTTGAAAACCGTATGCGGAGCCGCTGGCGTATGGTCATCAATAATGGCAGCACCGTAGGATTTTCGGCTGGTGTCATGGGCGTTACCCTGACCAAAATGGTCGGGGAAAAGGCGCCCACCCACATAACCCATCATTGCGGCTGACAGGACAATAGCGGGAAAAGGGACATTGAGGGCGAAAATGGCAACAAACGCGGCGGCAGCGATTGCCCACTGCGTGCGGTTACGCAGCGCCCGCGAACCGATACGGTGCGCAGCCTGCACAACAATCGCCGTAATTGCCGGTTTTATGCCGTAAAAGAGACCGGTCACGACAGACAAATGGCCATACGCCACGTAAATCCATGACAGGACAATAAGGATAAAAAGGGAAGGGAGCACAAACAGTGTCCCGGCAACCACGCCGCCCCAGGTGCGGTGCATCAGCCAGCCAATATAGGTCGCCAGTTGTTGCGCCTCCGGGCCCGGAAGCACCATACAGTAATTCAGTGCATGCAAAAAACGCTGTTCGGATATCCAGCGTCGGTTTTCAACTAGCTCCTGATGCATTATCGAAATTTGTCCAGCCGGCCCGCCAAAGCTGATGAATCCCAGCTTCAGCCAGAATAAAAAGGCTTCACGGAAACTGACATGCGGAGGTGGAACGCCCGGTTCGTCGTCGACCGGAGGCAGATTGCTGTTCATGAGTATCTGAACCTGTTTTTGAATTATGCTGAGAGAAGGATCCGCTAAGCATATGCCATATTTATGAAAGATGAGTGATGATGGCTACGTCAGCAAACTGAGATAAGAGATTCTAAAGACAGCGGCCGTGTTAACGGTATTTCTTTTTAATTTTCCATGCTTTATAGGAAAGAAACGGAGGCTGAAAAAACCAAATGATGAACAAAGCGATCAACATCGCAACGCCCGTGGATACTACATTTTCTCTGGACGCGATGATAAGAACTATGAGGTAAACAGCTGCAAGCAATATGGTCAATAACAACGCTGCGTTAAAACGTCTGGACAAGTCAGATATCACCATATCCAGAGAAAGGGCATCTTTTGTTATGTACTTACGCAACTTCTGAAGGTCCGAGGATGTAAATCCAGATGCCAGCAGCTTTGCTTCGGTTATCGACATGTTTTCTCCATCAGCGCTGATTACTCCGTGTAATCAAGACTATCAACCAGGTAGCTCAGTGGGTAGCGTTATGTACAAACTCGTAAATGATTTTACAACAGCTATCAGTAGCCAAGGGAACACAATGAAATGACGGCCACGGAATGCTGGATTCGCCCTGAATCAACCCCAGTGCGCATAATGTATATTATGTTAAATTACATTAACTGATAACTTACTTCATGAACCAGGTCGGTTCTCATAAAACCATGGGGTTAAGCACCCCATCCTCTTTCGTATGCCGGCATTATGTTAAGGGGTTAACTTAAAGGTAAAATCTCAATCGTTGCCGCTTTCGCGCGTGTCCCTGTCATTGCGGAAACATAGTTGCTGCTGGAGTACTTTTTCTGGTAAGCCTGATCAATTTTACTTTCAAGCTCAGGGTCTGATGGTTTTGCGAACAGTACGTCGAATTCCTGTCCGTTAGCCAGTATCTTACCCGCCTGCTGAGACAATGCAGCCTGATACCATTTTGAACGGGTACCACTATAGGCTCGGACGAAATGCGGCCATAAAGTCTTCGGTATTGATATCAGGTGAAGCAATATTGCGGGGTTCACCACTGCTTTCACCGGTATAAGACGGATCAAATGCCAGCGTCACGAATCCACGCTCTGCTAAGGTCTGAGCATAGAGACCTGAGGCCTGTTCTTTTACCGCGCCAAAAGGCCCGGAAATCACAAGCGCAATGCGGCGTGGCCTCATGCCAGAGCTGCGCTGTTTGCGTGAACACACGGCGGACGGCTTCGCTTCCCAGTCGCTGGCGGGCATGGATCACGGCACTGGGCGCAACGAACAGACGATTACCGGGTAGCGTAACGGTTTACCAGATCAAGAGCATGTCCAATGTGCATAAAAAAATCCGGAAACGGGTGAACATTTCCGGATTCTTACACAGCCACTGGATCGGTCAACCGATCCTTAACTGATCGGCATTACAGCCTAGCTGGGGGTTTTCAGTGCACAATAAAGTTAGCTTTGGCTGACCACTCCAAAGCTTTCCAATTGAAGGAATTTGGAACCGAAAACATCTGTGGGAATCTTACGCTTAAGTAACTCAAAAAAGTTTTCATCATGAGTAGAAATGATAATTTGCTTATCAAAACGAGCAGATACATTCCGGAGCAAATCAATCGTCGCAAGAACATTGATGGAGTCCATTGCTTGAATAGGGTCGTCAATTAAAATCACATCGAGGGGATTGCTATTTTTATCTCTTGCGTGCAAAGCATTAGCTAGGAAAACGCTTAGACTCAGAATATTCAACTGTGCAGAGCTAAAGTAAAGCATTGGAGAAATCACATCCCCACGCTCATCTTGCAAAACAATATTCAGACATGGCTTATCAGTAACATTGAAATCAGCCACAAACTGCACAGTCTTGAAAGATGGGTGTGGATCTATCTTACTGTAAATAGCATTGATTAAGTCAGTAAAGAAAAATTCTTCAATTCTTTTTCTCAGATTTGAAATAACTATTTCGCGATCGGCAGTTAGGCGTCCTTCAACCATCCTATGCTGGACCAGTTCATACTCAACCTCTTTGAGTCTATCGCGCAATTTCAGACTTTCAAAATACGGCTTAAATGTTTTCAACAACTCGCCAAGTAAATCTAGTGACTGAATTTTCTTATCCATCGCAAAGGATTCTTTTTCTACAATCTGAACAGCACCATGTATTTCAACACTCACGACCTCAATATTTGAGACTAAGTCTTTACCGACCACGGTACTTACATTTTGCATAAAGCTATTGATACTAGATTGCGTAGCATCGAGTTGTCTAGCCGCAGAGTTTTTTGCCGCTTCCAATCGCGCGAAATCAACCCAACTGCCCTCTTTGATCATTATGCCCTGGAGCTCTGTGCACTCAGCCAGTGATTTTTCCATTTTTTTAGAAAGCTCACTCAGTGTGTCTATAAGGATAGCTTTCCTCTCGATGCAGTGCTGGCTAAGATCATCAAAATTAAGCACAGCTTCTTCGGACGCAAATTGCTTAACCCTTTTGTAGTCGGACTTTGAAACAATACCCTCAATGGAATTACTCAAACTAATAATCTTGAAATCTAGCTCTTGAATTTTAGCTCGCAATACAGAAGCACTACTTTCAGCCAAGACCAACTGCTGAGCCCATATAGTTCTATTAGCTGAGATAGCTCTGAGTTCTGCTTCAACTCTGCGATGCAGCTCTTGCGAGTTTACTCCCCAGACTCTTAGCTGAAGAGTTTGGATTGTTTGTTCAGCGGCTTTGATGCTTGCAGCAAGCAATGTTTTTTGATTATCACCCTCAGTGATCTTTGCGCTTAGTTCATTGAGCTTACTACGTAAAACACTCACTCTTTCTGCATGCTTGTTTTTCGCGAACGAAACATTTTCTTCGATTTGCTCAGAGAGCTTATTGATACGTAGGGCTACGCTCTCCAGCTCTTGAGCATTTTGTTTAGCAACTTGAGACAGAAGTTCATTATTCTTGACTGCCGAGATCAGATCTTCTGGCGACCGATGGGAAAATCTGCAGAGCGGGCAAGTATCGCTAGGCCAGTTTGTGAGATAGGAAATCCCTTCAGAAACAAGGCGTTGTACTGCCTCCATCTGCTTTGATAAAGCCGCCTGCGTAGTTTTAATAGACTGATCATGTAGACGTAAAGCTGATAGTTCCTTGTTCGCAGTGTGAATTTTCAAGATGAAGTCATCTGACAGATTGAGATCACTCGTATCTCCGCGCAGCAATAAATCAACAGTAACTTGAAGAGGATAGACTCTCTCTAGGTCAGTACTTACTTTCTGTCGTTCTGCAGTAGCCAACTGAACTGAAATAAACGTGCTGTTTAGATCCGATTTTAATGTCACCAATCCTGCTTCATGTGAAGCGATTTCCGAATATACTGCCGGGCTATTTGCCAGCATTGACCGCAAATCAGTTTCTCGTTGGTCTGCTTCAACACCAGAGCTTTTGAAATGAGCAATGGACGCATCTATAGTTTTTAGCTCCGCGGTTGCCTGAGCCTTTTCTGCATTTAAGTTAGGAAGCTCGGCAGCGGATCTTACTCTCAACTTTTCATCAGTTAAAAAAGAAGGGAGCAGCGCAGCTATTAGATCCAGCTTCTCAACGTATACACTCGCAGCTTGCCAGTCAGCAAGATACCGACTATGAGCGGCAGTCAATGTTTGATAATTTATTGAGTCCTGAACAGCTTTCGACATATGTGCTAGGTGGGATTGCTCACTTACTACTGCTTCAAGGTTAGTTTTTAACTCTGGCAAGCGAGATAATAGATCGATCAGTGCAGCACGCCGTTGCTTGAGTGCAATCTGATTAGCATTCAATGAATGAGTTCGTGTCACAATCGATGAGAGTATTTGGTATTCAATATGTGCATTGAAGTCCTCATTGACTAGGGAAATATTTTCACCTGTATCATTCAGGTATCTAGCTAGATTGTTGTATTCCTCAAAAATGCTATAATCTATAGGATTTTTAAGCAGTTGCTCAATGTCGTTCTGCTCAGATTGAAGGACATCTATTTGTAGCTTGTTTTCCATTAAAAGCGTTGTTAGTTCCTGACGAATTTGTTCTGTGTCTCCTCCAAAAAAGCTCATGAACAATTCGTAACGCTCTTGGGGTTTCGCTTCGCGAAGGAAACGATCAATAGCATCTTGCGAGAGAATGATTCTTTTGTAGATTTCTATGTCTTCACTCTTTTTATTTTTACCTGAAGAAAATGTCAAATCAGCAGAATTCGACTTCGGCTTTTTTAATACCCGTTTGAACTTAGTGGTTGTGGTGGACACAAAGACCTGAGTTGGCACATCATCAGAGACCTCCTTGTTGCGAATTATCTTCTGAGCAACCTTGTGCTTCTTGGTACCTTTAGCGGCGATAGCATTATTCTTTTTATTGTGCTCCCCCGTGTATCTTTCAAGATTATCAGTAAAGGCCCATTCTACCGCGTCATAAAACGAGCTTTTACCAAACCCATTGGGCGCATAGATAGCAACAAAATTCGAAGGCATTTCACCATCAGTTGTAAAATCAAACGTGCCATCCTTCTTTAGTTGATAGGCGCGAAACCCCTCAATTTCAACCTTTTTTATTTTCATCGTTTGACAAGAACTCGATTAATTTATTGATCATCGCGACTCGCTCTTCTTTCGCCGCGCTTGTGGCCGCTGATGGAGCGCCTTTCACCAATGAGGCGAGAGAAATATCTGCCCCTTCGTTGGCTTTTTCCGAAACGACTTTAAGCTCGAGGTCTGTCCCAAGCAATTCGATATTTACCATTTTCTCGACTTCCTGAGAGTCCGGCAGTACACTAAGCCCGTCCAGTACAATTTTTCTGGCGGCGTAACGATCGTTCTGAATCACGTATTTTTCTTTGATGCCGAGCTTATCAGCGCATAGCATGACTATGTAAATGTTCCACTTAGCATATTTGCCTTCAGGTTTAAATTTTACAGATACAATACTTTGTATCGCCTGCCAAGAATTCACGATATCATTTGCAGACGGAAACCAACAAACAATACAATTAAGAAAATCTTCGTCTGAGGCATACAACTCGAACTTCGCCCCTTCAAACTCTGTTGCAAGATAGCTAAAATCTTGCAGTTTATTTGATAACTTCATTGTAGAACTCTCTGAATAGAGGCAGTTGGTTACTTGCCGAGGCTGCGCCGTATATACGGTGCTTCTTCAAAACATACTCATTTCGTAACCCTTTCATATGAGTAACGGTATATGTTCTGTAGACTTCGCCGTGTACGTCATCAATCCTTGGCATTGCTCCAATTTTTGGAGCGGATGCAATATCGTCAATCACCTCCTCTAAGTCATCTTCGTCTGGGAGATGAGGAGCCTCTTCTTGAGGTGAGTTGATAATCATGACACCATGTTCATCTAGAGCTAATCGTGCCGCCTTTAGCATCTCTGATAGATGCCTGATCCAATGTGCATTGCTGCTGGAATATACGAATCGCCGTCGACTCTCCAATCCGCTCAAGTACTCCCCATCTATATTTTCAGGCTCATCAATAAGTACACAAACAATAACAAACTCAAAGTAGGCGACCCATAAGTCCCTGTTTAAAATGGCCCCATGAGGTTCATGACCAACTAAAAGTTTTTTCTGCTGCTTAAGCATGAAGTCATGTGGTGGTGGAAGGCCAGCATCTATTAGAGCTTGAGCATACTCACGTAATTTGTTGTTCAGCTGTAGCACATTTTCAGGCCTAGCGGCATTGAAATGAAATATATCGTCTTTCAATTGAGAAAAGCACTTCATGAAACTAGGGGCTATAAAGGCAAGGCTGTTCGCAGCCAATATGCTTTCATATGGCTTGAGCGAAATGCAGCGGATTCGCCCCCATCGAAGATTCTCATCCTCGTCGTCCATGCGATACTCAACACCAAGTAGATAGGGGTAACCGTTATAAATATGGTATATCCCCCCTCCCGACATGCCAGCGATAGCCTCCTGCTGAGGCCCATTATCGAGATTACATACTAGCAAATCGTTATTAACGCTATTGAGTTGGCCAATGTAAATTTTATAAGGGGTTGTAGTACCCGTATTTGTATTTGGGTAACCTACAAATGAAACTGCAGCGGTAGCACTGATCTCACCTATCCAATGGCGCTGCGTAACGTCCGGTTGGAATTCAACTTGCAATATTGCACAGTCTAAAGATGGATGCAGGAATGGGCCGTTCAAAATGCGGATCGGAATACCATTACGAGTTACTTGGTTTCTGGTACCTACAACATGCTTGGCGGTGAATACATAGGTGTATTCTTGAGAGAGTGCACCTACGAGTACACCGCTCCCTCCGTTAATTTTAACGGCATATGAGACAGTTAATTCATCAGTCGTCATAACCAAACTCAATCTGGCTTATCACTTCGAAACGCTTGGCGTAATCAATACGCTCCTCCGGAAGCAGTATTGTTTCAGTGATTTTAGGGTAATTAAAACAAATCATCCCTTCACCTGACGCGAGGATTCTCGCCACAGTTCTTTTGTTAGGGAGCCCATGCTTGGTGCCATTGGTAGAGATTACATAGCGGTCAGCCGATACAATTTTAAGAAAATCCATACTGGTATTGTATTCGCTACCGTGATGCGAAACTTTCAACAAGCTTAGTTGAAGTTTATTTGCCTCATCAAACTGCAAAGACCTCAAACTATCTAAAATGCTAGCGTCATGAGCATCACCCAGGAACAGCATGGTTTGACTATCGGCCTCAAGTATGAATGCAATTGAACTCCCGTTAGCGACGGAGGTATCACTTATAAAATGATCTTCGGCCCACAGTTTTTCGAAACTTATAGAATAGTCGGTCTCATCTGCTGACGTATCAGGGGAAGATTTCTCCACTGGCCATATACAAAGTAGCTTTTGAAGCTGTTTTTCAGTCGGCGACAATATAGTGAATATAAACGGACCTTGAACGATCTTTTGTCCAGCCATAATCAAAGGACTATGCTCAATGTTAAGATCTTTCAGTAGTTGTTCAAACTTTTTTCCTTGCCGCACGCTTGTATTTGGCGAGGCATCAGCAAAGTAAATGTTGTTCTCAGGAATCTCAGGAGAGTTGAAATGATCAGTAATAAGTTTAGATGTATTAAACCAAATGGTCTTTATCATGTCTCCATAGCCAGGCGTTTTGAAAGCTCGGAGAAAGCCACCGATATGATCGTCATCGATATGGGTTAGTATCACCAAATTAAGATATTGATTCTTGGTTTTCAACTCGTCAAGGACTTTGCAAAGATCGCCTTTCATACGCTCTTGAGGGCCATATTTGAAGGCGCTGGCGTTGCCGCCGTCAATAAGAAGATTAAACGTTTCACTAGGCCCGTCATGAGAGACTAGGATACTGTCTCCGTGATTTGCCTGCAAAACCCGTACGCGAATACCCATTCAACATTCCTTTTGATATGGCCGCAAAACCCAAGCGCCATGCTATCAGATGAACATAAAATAGCGCTTTGCACAGAATGTTCCAAGCACGAAGTCAGCCAATCACGAAAATCAAGCAAGGTGCGCTCTAAAGCAAAGATACTACTTTTCCGAACCGAGCTCTTGAAGAATTTCTTGAATGAGACCGATGCGGTTCTCCGCCTGCTCTCTAAGTGGAAAGCCAAGCTCTGGTAGTGCGAACAGATATTCCTGAATTGCTCGTTTCAAATACTTAGTTCCTCTTTCGTGCTGGCCGATAAGAAGAAAAGTGTTACCTAGAGAACACTTGGTGGTTGCCCAAGCTACTCTTCCGCGGTCGAAAGTTCAGACCTTCAGCGATTCCTGATATGCCCCAACAGCTGCGTGAAGGCTGTCAGTACCGTCCTCGTATTTAGCTAGTTTCGCCGCATCTCGTTCAGCCTCGGAATGCGTTGTCCAGTCATTATTGACCTTCCTGGTGGCAGCGATTTCCGCTTGCGTCACCACAATATCAGTGATCTGCTGCCCAACCTCGCCGATTTGCTGATTACAGTCTATACGTTTTTGTTTGGCATATTAATAGAGAGGCTCCATTTTTATAAATTATGGGACGGTCATGGTGAAAGTTTAGGATAGGCTCATGTTTGCATTGCTAGTTCATGAAGTGCGCTGGGAGATATAATATATTTTCACCAAGAAAAACCATTAAAAACAGATAGATAATAGAAAGCTAATTGGCGTTCTCAACATTCACAATACATAAGTTAAATGCAATAAATCCTTAAATCATATCCTGTGCCTCAGCCTCTGCTCTCACATCATAATCAGTCAATGATGTCGGAAGGCTTTTCAAACTCTGGCGACCAGTAACCTCCACTTCCATGGTACGTTTCTGCCCCCAGGACGAACTGGGTACCGCAAAAGTTGCATGCAAAGTGGTAATCGACGATGTCGCCCCATATCATCTTTTCAGCGCACTCACTGAAGCTGTACTGATTCCAGTCGTCCTTTGTCAGAACTTCTGACAACATCCCTTCGTTGATTGCATTTCTGGCAATACGAATTGCTTTTCGTAACTGATCGGGCGTCCGGATAACGTACTTAACACAGAGTTCACGGCAGTGCTCGCAGCTCATATGGCTGAACCTCTTTCGCATGACGGGCTGATGACGTTTATGTCATTATATTCAAATGATTAAAGCACTATATCGTCGACTAAACCACTGTAACGACCTGGCGGTAAGAATCAGCAAGGCCAATACTGCACAACTGCAACAGTTAAAAGCGGAACTGGCCGAACTGATCGGGACACCCACGGGATGCTATACCATGGGCATTCCAGCTGTTCTCAGTACCCTTGGGGTGATCGTCAGTTTTGGGATACCGCAGCTGTGGTTGGGTTACAACGTCAGCGCCGCCCTCGGGCAGCCTGAAGAAAGCGTATTTATATGGGTGGTTTTGATCGCCCTGCTGTTCTCAGGCATCAATGGCATGACGATGTTTCTGATTGGCAAAGGCCTCATGCGTGCCGTGCAGGTGCATCTTACGCTGGCGGTTATGAGCCTTGTGTTAACGTCAGTCTATCTGCTGACTGCGCTAAGCGGTGCGAGTGTTCCGGGCGTCAGTCTCATCGCGGCGCTGATAAGCATCTCTATGCTGCTGCTCAGCGGTTACTGCATCCACTCTACTTCTTTCTATAAGATGCTGCTCTTTACCCTGCACAATCGTGCCTGGCGTAAACTTTTGCACCAGACTCGTAAAACGTAAAACCCCGCCATCTCTGGCGGGGTCTGTTTATTGCTTTTTATACCTGCGCAGCCAGATAAGCTTATACGCCGCCGGAATGATAAACAGCGACAGCAGCGGCGCTGTTATCATCCCGCCAATCATCGGCGCGGCGATCCGACTCATAACTTCTGACCCCGTGCCGGTTCCCCAGAGTATGGGCAGCAGACCCGCAATAATAACCGCCACCGTCATCGCCTTAGGTCGGACACGCAGAACCGCACCATGGTACAGGGCTTCATCCAACGCTTGTGCGGTGAATGTCTCCCGTCGGGATAAGGCCGGGTTCGCTTCGATGGCATGGCGCAGATACATCAGCATCACCACGCCAAACTCGGCGGCCACCCCGGCCAGGGCAATAAACCCGGTGCTGGTGGCGACAGACATATGGAAGCCCTGCCAGTACAGGAACCAGATCCCCCCGACAAGGGCGAACGGCAAACTCATCAGGATCAGCAAGGCTTCATCAACGCGGCGGAATGCCAGATACAGCAGAATGAAAATAATCATCACCGTCATCGGCACCATCAGCTTCAGTTTCTTATTGGCATGTTCCAGCAGCTCAAACTGACCGGAGAACGACACGCTGGTTCCCGGTCTCAGCTTCACGTTCTGGCTGATGGCCGTCTTAAGGTCATTGACCACCGACACCATATCCCTGCCGCGGGCATCAATATAGATCCAGCTGGTTGGTCGGGCATTTTCCGTTTTAAGCATCGTCGGGCCGGAAACGACACGTATGTCCGCCACATCCCCCAGCGTGATTTGCTGCTTCATCGGGGTCAGGATCGGCATCTCTTTCAGAGCCTGTGGGCTGTTCCGGTAGTCCTGAGGATAACGAATATTTATCGGGTACCGGGCCACGCCCTCGACCGTTTCCCCTACCGTCTCGCCACCAATGGCGGAGGAGACAAACAGCTGCACATCCCCCACCGTCATACCGAAGCGGGACGCTTTTTCACGATTAATATCCACATCAATGTAACGCCCGCCTTCCAGCCGCTCTGCAAGAGCAGACACCACGCCGGGTACGGTTTTGGCGACCGCTTCAATGCTCTGCGCCGTGGCGTCGATATCCGACAGAACGGTGCCTGACACCTTGATACCGATTGGGCTTTTAATCCCGGTAGAAAGCATGTCGATGCGGTTACGGATCGGCGGAACCCAGAGGTTAGCCAGACCCGGCAGACGGACGGTTTTATCGAGTTCGTCAATAATCTTGTCAATCGTCATCCCGGGTCGCCACTGATCCTCGGGTTTCAGCTGAATGGTGGTTTCCACCATTTCAAGCGGTGCGGGGTCCGTTGCGGTCTCTGCCTTACCGGTCTTGCCAAACACAGACGCCACTTCAGGAACGGTTTTGATGAGCTTGTCCGTGGTCTGCAACAGCGCAGCCGCTTCAGCCGGAGAAACGCCCGGCAGTGTTGATGGCATATACAGCAGATCGCCTTCGTTGATCTTCGGCAGAAACTCGCCGCCCATCTGACTCAGCGGCCAGATAACCGTGAAGATCGACAAGGCCGCCACCAGCAGGGTTGTTTTTGGCCAGTGAAGCACCCGCAGCAGCAGCGGATGATAGGCTTTAATCAGCAGCCGGTTCAGCGGGTTACTGCTCTCGGCAGGAATTTTCCCCCGGATCCAGAAGCCCATCAGAATGGGAATGACGATAATGGCCAGCGCGGCTGCGCCTGCCATGGCGTACGTTTTGGTAAAGGCAAGCGGACCAAACAGTCGCCCTTCCTGACCTTCGAGGGTAAAAATAGGGATGAATGATAAGGTGATGATCAGCAGGCTAATAAACAGCGCGGGGCCTACTTCAACGGAGGCGTTGGTGATCACCTTCCAGCGGGTCGCGTTATCAATCTGCTCGCCAGGGTGCTGATGATCCCACTCTTCCAGCCGTTTATGCGCGTTTTCAATCATCACGATGGCGGCATCTACCATCGCCCCCACGGCAATGGCGATCCCGCCCAGGGACATAATATTGGCGTTCAGCCCCTGGAAATGCATGACGATAAAAGCAATACACAGGCCTAGCGGCAGAGAGATAATCGCCACCAGCGCAGACCGCACATGCCAGAGAAACAGCGCGCAGACGATGGCCACCACAATAAACTCTTCCAGCAGTTTATAACTCAGGTTATCAATGGCCCGGTCAATCAGCTGGCTGCGATCGTACGTGGTAACAATCTCAACACCTTCCGGCAGGCTGGCCTTCAGCGTCTCCAGTTTATCTTTTACCGCGGTAATCACTTCACGTGCGTTTTTACCCGAACGCAGGATCACCACGCCGCCCGCGACCTCTCCCTGCCCGTTAAGCTCGGCGATCCCGCGCCGCATTTCAGGCCCGGTTTGTACGCGAGCAACATCACGCAGATAAACCGGTACTCCGTTCTCGCCGGTTTTCAGGACGATGTTATTGAAATCATCAATGGTCTGAAGATAACCGCTGGCCCGGACCATATACTCTGCTTCCGCCATTTCGACCGATGAGCCCCCTGCTTCCTGATTAGAGGATCCCAGGGCCTGCTTCACGTCAGCCAGACTGATGCCGTATTGCGCCAGTTTCAGCGGATTGACCTGGATCTGATACTGCTTTACCACCCCGCCGACCGAGGCCACTTCCGCCACGTTCGGGATGGTTTTCAGCTCAAATTTCAGGAACCAGTCCTGCAAGGAACGCAGTTCGGACAGGTCGTGTTTTCCGCTGCGATCCACCAGCGCATATTCAAAGATCCAGCCCACGCCCGTAGCGTCTGGCCCAATTTCCGAACTGACACCAGCAGGCAGCTTCCCCTGAACCTGATTGAGATATTCCAGAACGCGCGAGCGGGCCCAGTAGAGATCGGTCCCGTCTTCAAAAATAACGTACACATAGGAGTCACCAAATTGTGAAAACCCACGCACGGTCTTCGCACCCGGCACCGACAGCATGGTCGTGGTGAGCGGATACGTCACCTGGTTTTCGACAATTTGCGGTGCCTGGCCGGGGTAACTCGTTTTAATAATCACCTGAACATCAGAGAGATCGGGTAAGGCATCCACCGGCGTATTGATAATGGTCCATGTTCCCCAGACGCTAAGAAACAGCGCCCCCATCATCACCAGGAAACGGTTGGCGACGGCGCGCCGGATAATCCATGCAATCATCGTCGTCTCCTCAATGACCTGAATGACTCTTTTCAGGCTGACGCATACGCTCCAGCGCACCGGTAATATTGGCTTCGGAATCAATCAGGAACAGACCGCTGACTACCACCGACTCCCCTTCGTTGAGGCCGGATCCTACGCCGGACTGCTGCTGAGATTCGTGCAGAACGTGGATCTGCTTCGGCACAAACCGCCCTTCCGCGTCAACGGTGATGACCCGCTGTTCTTTACCCGTATCGATAACGGCCTGGGAGGGGATCAACAGCATCTCCTGGCTTTGGGTGTTCAGCTTCAGGTACGCATTCATGCCCGGCTTAAGCCGTTCGTCTTTGTTGGAAACCTGCAAGCGAACCTGCAGCGTACGGGTGGCAGGATCGACGCTTGGCAAAATGTTCCATTTTCCAACGTGAAACGATGTGTCCGGGTACGCCGGGACCGAAATGTCAAACTGCGAGGAGTCTTTCAGCAGATACGCGATGGATTCAGGCATGGCCGCGCTGATCCACACCGGATCCATCCCCTGAATCTGTGCCACAACCTTATCTTTCGAAATATTCATCCCGGTACGCAGGTCAAAGCCGGTGATCACCCCGTCAATCGGCGCTTTGATGGTAAACCGGGTCTGGACCGTGCGGGTCGAGCGTAACCTTTGAATATCCGCTTCCGGCATGCCTGCCAGACGAAGCCGTTCAAGCACCCCTTTCAGCTGCGTGGGCGTGCCACCGGTGCCGGACAACAGAAGGAACTCACTCTGCGCTTCCACCCACTCCGGAATGGTGATATCGATGAGCGGCGTGCCTTTCTTCACACGATCGCCTGTCGTCAGGGGATACACTTTCTCCACAAAGCCTTCGGATCGTGCCTGCACAATCACAAACTGATATTCGTTATAACTGACGTTGGCCGGGATGGTCTGGGCATAATTCAGCGTGCCGCGGGTCACTTTTTGCGTTTTTAATCCCAGGTTCTGAACCTGCGTCGGATCAATACGGATACCGGCACCGTTTTTATCGTCATTCTCATCCGCGTATTTAGGTACCAGATCCATATCCATAAACGGCGATTTACCGGGCTTATCGAATTTAACGTCGGGCTTCATCGGGTCATACCAGAAAAGCACCTTTCGTTCCGGCGGGGTAATTTCTGTTTTTTCTGCAGCATAAATATACTGCCACGCCGTCACTGCAATCAGCCCTCCCGCAAGAAGGCTGCCGATTATCATTGCAGCATATTTAACCTTTAACGATGCCATGCCGTGTCTCGCTATTTAATGCTCTTTAGTAAAGAGATATTGCCCTGCTGCACAAAAGAAAATTTCACGCGGTTGCCGACTTTTACGGCCTTAATACTTTCGTCTGCGTCAGTAAAGGTGAAACGCATGGTCATGGCGGGCCAGCCAATTTCCGGGATGGCTTCATGAGCGATCGTTACCTTTTTGTTTGTGAGATCAATGTCCTTTACGATGCCAGTCCCGGAGACAACCTGCTCTGTGGCCCCTTCTCTGGCAGCACTCATCTCTGCATGCTGATGAACCTCGGCCTGCAGGCCGGCAGAAAACATCATGGAGAACGCACCGAATACAACGGCCTTCATTGAATTACGCATATTATTTTCCTGTTGAGTTAATTAAGGTTATTCGACCCAACCGCCGCCCAGCGCGGTGAAGAGATTAATTTCATTAACCTGTCGGGCATAAATAAGGTCGAGAATGTTTTGCTGCGTGGAAAACAGCGCGCGTTCCGCGTCTAATACTTCGATATAACTGACCGCACCGCGGGTATATAACCCTCTGGCACGCTGCAGGGTGATGTTTAGCGAATCAAGATACCGCTGTTGCGCAGCAAGCTGCTGGCTGAGGCTGTCCCGCAGTGCGAGCGCGTCGGCGGCCTGTTTAAAGGCGGACTGAATTTTTTGTTCGTAATTTACAACCGACTGCTGCTGGCGAATTTCGGCCAGCTTCAGGTTGGCTTTATTCCTGCCCGCATTAAAAATGGGAATGTCTATTTTGGGAATAAAATTCCACATGCCGCTGCCGGACGTGAAGAGGCCAGATAATTCCGTGCTGCCCGTTGAAAGCCCGCTGGTCAGGGAGATGGACGGGAAAAAGGCAGCGCGCGCCGCGCCAATATTCGCATCGGCCGCTTTAAGCTGATACTCCGCCTCCATAATATCCGGGCGCTGCAGCAATATTGCCGATGAAAGATGGGGCGGCAGTATTACCGGCGCAATATCGTTGACGTTCATTCCGCCGTCGCCAGGTAGCGCGCGATACGTTCCGAGGACCAGCTGCAGGGCATTATTGGCCTGTGCCAGCTCCCCCTCTCTTTTGGCAATTTCTGCCCGGGTGCTTTCGATCTGCCCCCGGGCCTGTTCCAGCGCCAGCACGTTCGTACTTCCCGTCACCAGCTGTTGCTCAACGAAGGCGTAAGACTGCTGATAATTTGACAGCGTATCGCGCGCGATACGCAGCTGTTTGTAGGCCAGCTGCTGGTTGAAATAGCTCTGGGACACATTAGCGACAAGCAAAATATGCACGGCACGACGGGCTTCTTCGCTGGCGAAAAAGTTTTGTCGGTCGGCATCGCTCATGTTCTTTAGCTTGCCAAAAAAGTCGAGTTCGTAGCTAAGCGCAAGTCCCGCGTCGTACTGCTGGGAAGTGGGTTTGTCACTCTTTAGCCCCCCGCTGTAAGTGATGCCCGAGGAGGCGTTCAGTTGAGGATAACGATCCGCATCCGTCACGTTGAACTGCGCCCGGGCCTCTTCAACCTTCAGCGCGGCCATTTTTATATCGCGGTTGTTCTTCAGGGCCTCTGTAATCAATCCCGCGATTTGCGGATCGACGAAGAAGTTGCGCCAGCCGGTGTCCTGATACATGCCCTCCACGGGCGTCAGGCTGTTACGCGACAGCGAAAACTGCTGGGGTACCGGTGACGTCGGGCGCTGGTATTCAGGGGCCAGCGAGACGCATCCTGTCAGGATAAATACTGTAGTGATGCTTAGTCGTTTTAGCAGGAACATAGCGGTTCAGATGAATTCCAGAGTATTTTTAGGGCTACTCTACTGAACGCGTCCTGTTTGACGGGTGACAGGATAATGACAATGTTGTCATTTATGGCGTAAGTCATTGTTAACGGTCACGGGTGCAATAGAATGTGCTGAGCAGCCAGTCGGGGAAGCGTGATGAAAATATTGATTGTTGAAGACGAAATTAAAACCGGTGAGTACCTCAGCAAAGGGCTTACGGAAGCGGGCTTTGTGGTGGATCGCGCTGACAACGGCCTGACCGGCTACCATCTCGCCATGACCGCCGCTTATGACCTGCTCATTCTGGATATCATGCTTCCTGATGTGAACGGCTGGGATATCATCCGCATGCTCCGCTCTGCCGGAAAGGGAATGCCGGTCCTGTTGCTGTCGGCTCTCGGCACCATTGATCACCGGGTGAAAGGCCTGGAGCTGGGGGCGGATGATTACCTGGTTAAGCCCTTTGCCTTTGCTGAGCTGCTCGCCCGGGTCAGAACGCTGTTACGACGCGGCAATACGGTGATCGCCGAGAGCCAGTTTACGGTGGCAGATCTGAGTATCGACCTCGTATCACGAAAGGTAAACCGCGCCGGAAACCGCATTCTGCTCACCAGCAAGGAGTTCAGCCTGCTGGAGTTTTTTGTTCGCCATCAGGGTGAAGTGCTGCCCCGCTCGCTGATTGCCGCGCAGGTCTGGGACATGAATTTCGACAGCGACACCAACGCGATTGACGTCGCGGTGAAGCGGTTACGCGCCAAAATCGATAACGATTATGAACCGAAACTGATCCAGACGGTACGCGGCGTGGGCTATATGCTGGAGGTTCCGGATGCAGAGTAAGCCCGCCAGACGCCCCTTCTCCCTGGCTCTGCGCCTGACGTTCTTTATCAGCCTCTCCACCATTCTGGCTTTTTTCGCGTTTACCTGGTTTATGCTCCACTCCGTTGAAAAGCACTTTGCCGAGCAGGATATCAGCGATCTGCAACAAATCAGCCGCGCCATGCACCGCATACTGCAGTCGCCCGCGGATCCGGATGAAAAGAAAATCAGCAAAATCAAAGAGTCGCTGGCCAGCTATCGCAACGTTGCCGTCCTGCTGCTCGATCCCCGTGGCAATGTGCTCTTCAGCTCACAGGGTGAGGCCATCCGGCCAGCGGTGAATACCGCGGATTTCAGCGCCCATCGCCGCGCGCAGGATGTGTTTCTTTGGTCAGTGGAGGACGCTGGCAAGGCGATGCACGCCGGGTCCGACATGAAGATGGAAACATACCGGATTATCGCCTCTTCCGGCACGGCGACATTGCAGGGAAAAGAACAACACTATGTCATGCTGATCGGCCTCTCCATTAATTTTCATCTTCACTACCTCGAGGCGCTGAAAAAGAACCTGATTGCCATCGCGGTGGCGATCAGCCTGCTGATTATTCTGCTCATTCGCATCGCGGTACGTCAGGGACACCTGCCCCTGCGTAACGTCAGCAATGCGATAAAAAATATCACCTCAGAGAATCTGGATGCGAGGCTTGAGCCGTCGCGGGTGCCGGTTGAGCTGGAGCAGCTGGTGATCTCGTTTAACCACATGATTGAAAAAATTGAGGATGTCTTTACCCGTCAGGCAAATTTCTCTGCCGATATCGCCCATGAGATCAGAACCCCGATCACCAATCTGGTAACGCAAACGGAAATTGCGTTAAGCCAGAACCGCTCGCCGAAAGAGCTGGAGGATGTGCTGTACTCCAGCCTTGAAGAGTACAACCGGATGACCCGCATGGTCAGCGATATGCTGTTCCTGGCCCAGGCGGATAATAATCAGCTGATCCCTGACAGGGTAACCTTTGATTTGAGCGCGGAGGTGATGAAAGTCTTTGATTTCTTCGAGGCCTGGGCGGAAGAACGCCATATCACGCTGCGTTTTAACGGCACGCCCTGCCGGATAGACGGCGATCCGCAGATGTTCCGGAGAGCCATCAATAACCTGCTCTCCAATGCCCTGCGCTATACGCCGGAAGGAGAAACGGTGACCGTGTCGGTAAGCGAAAAGGAAAATGCGTGCGAGCTGATCGTTGCCAACCCCGGCAAGCCGATCCCTGAGGCGCATTTGCCCCGGCTGTTCGACCGCTTTTACCGGGTGGATCCGTCCAGACAGCGAAAAGGCGAAGGCAGCGGGATCGGCCTGGCGATTGTGAAATCCATCATCACCGCGCATCACGGCAACGTACGTGTGGAATCCGATGCCGTGTCGACCCGTTTTATATTATCGGTGCCGCGACTGATGGCACACCGATAGCACCTTCTCTCTGAGCCACCGGTGGCCCGGATCCTGTTCCATCCGCGGGTGCCACATCTGAGATACGGTAATGGTCCGGGTGTTGAACGGCAGTTCAAAGATGTGCACATTCTCGCTCATCGGTTGATTGAGCAGATACAACGCCGGGACCATCGCAATCAGATCGGACGCCAGCGCCACGGATAAGGCAGTCGGAAAACCGGGCACCACGCTGGCGATTTTGCGTTTCATCCCCCGCGCGGCCAGGGCATCATCAACAAAACCGTGTGATGAGCCATTTGGCGCGGTCACCACATGACCCCAGGCGACATAATCCTCAAGGCTGACTGCTGGCAGCGCCGCCAGTGGATGCCCTTTGCGCACCGCGCCAACAAAGCGGTCCTCAAAGAGTCGCTGCAGACGAATTTCGGGCCCCATGTTGCTCTGCACACCAATTTCCAGGTCAACCAGCCCCTCCCGCAGATAACGCGACGTTTTCTCCGGTTTCGGGGCAAAGCGGATGCAGACATCCGGCGCTGCTTCCGCAACGGCCGCAATCAGCAACGGGCCAAACGCCACCACAAAGCCATCATTGGCTCTGACGGTAAACACCCGTTCAAGATTTTCTGCCCGGAAGGTGTCCGTTGAAGGCTGCAGCACCGCCCTTACCTCATGCAGCGCATGTCGGGCGCGATCCCGGGTGGCTTCGGCCCACGGAGTCAGCACCATCTGACGCCCGGCCCGCACCAGAATCGGATCGCCGGTGACCTCACGAAGCCTGCTCAGCGTGCGGCTCATGGCTGAGGTGCTCAGGTTAAGACGCCGCGCCGCCCCCGCCACGCTGGCTTCAGCCAGCAGGATGTCGAGCGCGACAAGCAAGTTGAAATCAGGATCGGTCACAAAACCTCCTCATACAGGGCGTTTGATGCAACGTATAAGTGCAAATGCTGCGTCTTCCGCCCTGTATAACCCATTACTATAGTGTCGTCATCAACATTTTTGCCTGGAGATAACACGATGACGCTCTTTTCAAACCAACCCGGCGACGAAGGGTTACCGGGACATGAACGCGCCCGGGTGATGGCTGCGGTGATGACCACCACGTTGATGGGCGTATTCGATGGCACCATGATCAACATTGCCCTGCCATCAATGGCCAGCGCGATGCAGGTGCCCGCGAATGTCGCAGTCTGGTTCGCCAACGGCTATCTGCTGTCTGCGGCCATGACGTTAGCCATCTTCGCCGCACTTGCCGCGCGCGTGGGTTACCGCCCGGTGTTTCTGGCGGGACTGGCTACGTTTACCCTGACCTCGCTCGGCTGCGCGCTGGCAACAACGCCGGAAATGCTGATCGGGATGCGTATTTTGCAGGGTATCGGCGGCGCGGCCACGCTGAGTATTGCCCCGGCGATCCTGCGCTCGGTATTCCCGGGACGGCTGCTTGGCCGCATTCTGGGGCTGCACGCTCTGTTTATCGCCGCCAGCACCGCCATTGCACCGGTGCTGGGCGGAACAATACTCGACGTACTGAGCTGGCAATGGCTGTTCGCGATCAACATTATTCCCGGCACCGTTGCCCTGCTGCTGGCCTGGAAAGCGCTGCCGCGGGCGACGGCCTCTGATACGTCCCCGTTCGACGTGCCCGGTGCCCTGTTGTCCGTGATCCTGCTGGGGTCGATGATCATGGCGGCAAACAGCATAGAGAATAGAGCGCACGCCATCAGCACCGTTTGCTGGGCATTTGTCGCTACGGTCAGCCTCATCGCTTTTGTCTGGCATATCCGCCGTGCCCGGAGCCCCATCCTGCCGCCGGTGATATTCAGCAACGGACGGTTTACCCTCGCCGCGCTAACCTCGCTGGCCTCGTTTGTGAGTCAGGGCATTACCTTTATCGCGCTGCCGTTTCTGTTTCAGAGCGTGTACGGCTATAGCCCGGCGATCTCCGCTTTACTGTTCACCCCCTGGCCGATAGGTATCGTACTTATTGCGCCGCACGCGGGCCGTTGGGCAGACACGATCTCCGCCCCGTTGATCTCCACACTTGGACTGATGATTTTTGTCGTTGGGTTGATTTTGCTGGCGACGCTGCCTGCCGGCCCTTCTGCCTGGGATATCTGCCTCAGGAGCTTGGTGTGCGGTATCGGCTTTGGCTGTTTCCAGAGTCCCAATAACCGTGAAATGCTCTCTAACGTTGCCCGGGAGTACGCCAGCTATGCATCCGGGGTGTTGTCCATCGTCAGAACGTTCGGCCAGTGTCTCGGTGCCGCCGTGGTGGGAGTTTTGCTGGCTGCGACCGCAGGGTCAGATCATCAAATGCTGGATGACGGTGCCGTTCATATTGCGCTGTGGATCGCGGTGATCGCGTCAACTGCGTCAGTATTATTTAGCGTTAGCCGACTGCGTCGCGCGCGACAGGCTACGGCATAAATGCCAGGGCAGCGTCCTGCGACGCTGCCCCCATATTTACTCCAGCGCCAGCAGCGCAAAACTCGCCAGCCAGTGCCCACCGCTGTAGTGGCTGCCGACAACATGCCCGACGCTCGCCTTCAGGTGTTTCGCCACCGCATCACGCAGCGCTTGCTGCGCCGGATGATCCTCCGGCAGCGCACTGGCAATATGCTTCATGCACCAGGCGCGGCTGAGGTTTAATCCGTCCAGATGCGCAATTTTGGGGTCGGTACGGTCGCTCACTTCTGCCGGGTTCATCAGCGCTGAAACAGCCCCGATATTCGGCAGAAACGCGTCGAACCAGGCCGGGAAATTCTCCGCGACCTTGCTCATCAGCAGAGCCTCTGTCAGCGCGCCGGACACATACTCATCGCCCCCCGGTTCATAGTGAGCCGGATACTGGGTATCCGCGTGATAAAACCGCGTCGCCGCCCCCAGAATGGCACTCTCCAGCGCGTTATCTTCCACCGCCCGGGCGTAATCGATCCCCAGCGCGAGGGCAAACGCGGTGTTGTAATGCGTGCCAACCCGGATCGGGTACGTCAGCTTACTGAGGTAATCCACCAGACGGTTGCGAATGTCCTGCGTTAACGGCGCAAGCGTCTGATACCAGCCTGCCGCCTGCGGCAGCGATGACTGTTTCAGCTCCTGGGCCAGTGCCAGCAGCCAGCCGTAACCATACGGACGCTCGAACGAGGCGCGGAACGGCGCGTTGAAATAGGCCAGCTCCTGCGCCACGTTTTCTGGCGTGAGATGGTCGGCAAATAGCGTGATAATGTCATCCCGGCACGACAGTTCCGGGTAGAGGCGCAGGCAGCGCAGCAGCAGCCAGTAGCCGTGTACCGCCGAGTGCCAGTCAAAACAGCCATAAAAAATGGGATGCAGTTCGCGCGGCGGCAGGACGTCCCCGTCATCATTGAGCAGATGCATAATGTGGTTCGGGTATTCCTGGCGCAGATAGGTCAAAGGCATTCTGGCAAAAGCATCAGCCTGGTGTTGCGTTAATTCCATCACAGCTCCTTAGGTTGCCACGCTTAGCGAAACACGAGGAAATACATTAAGAACACGTTGACCACCAGCAGGGTTAACGCGGTCGGGATCTGGATCTTAATGACCTGATATTTGTCTTTCAGCTCCAGTAACGCGGCGGGAACAATGTTGAAGTTCGCCGCCATCGGCGTCATCAGCGTGCCGCAATAGCCAGCGTACATACCAATCGCCAGCAGCGGTGCCGGATTACCGTGATGCACGTGGATCAGAAACGGTAAGGCGATACCGGCGCTGAGCACCGGGAAGGCCGCAAAGGCATTACCCATGATCATGGTGAACAGCGCCATGCCGACGCAGTAAATCACCACCAGCATAAAGCGGCTGTCCGGATTCACAAACAGGCTGACCACCTTCTGCACGGAGTTGCCGGTATTGGCCACCACAAAAACCCCGCCCAGCATGGCCAGCATCTGCGGCAGGATCACCGCCCAGCCAATGGTATCCACCAGGCGGCGAGACTGACGGACGGCATGCAGCGGCGTTCCTTTTGTCAGCCACCAGCCGGTAAGGATGGCCGCCACACAAGCCACGCACAGCGCCGCCAGCGTGAGCTGTTTTTGATCGAGCAGGTAAACCCCGCCAATCGACACCCCTTTCAGGAACAGCGTGCCGATAACCGTCACTACCGGGATCATCAGGGCAGGTAAAAACAGCCAGTTTTTCAGCCGGTTTGACGAGGCAATACGCTCGGGCTCGCTGGCCATCTTGTACTGCCCTTTACCGACCAGCCCAAAGCCTGCCAGCAGGGCAATTACAATCACGGCGCCGCCAATGATCCGGTACGCCAGCGAGCGGCCCAGCTCCTGCACCATCAGGTCACCGAACAGAAAGATCCCACCGAACAGAAACCAGAACAGTGCCGTGGTAAAACGTTTGGGGTTGGCGCGATCGCGCAGGGTCATGACCACCAGCAGCATCACGACAAAGCCAATCAGGTAGTACACGCGGTTAATGGTGAGCAGCGTCATCATGGCGCGATCTCCTGCGTTCCCTGCCCGGCTTTCCAGGCCATCACGTCACGACGGATGCTGGCATCCAGGCGCAACAGACGCGTCATATGAATAATCAATGCCGCAATCGCCGTCGGGATCGCCCACAGGCCGATATGCAGCGGTTCAATACCCTGAATACCGTTCTCCTTCAGGAAAGCGTCGATCAGCAGCACCGCCCCGAAGGCGATAAAAATATCCTCGCCAAAGAACACCGCGATATTGTCGCACGCGGCGGCATGGGCTTTGATTTTGTCGCGAATATGCTGGGGCAGTTCGCCGTATTCGTTCAGCGCCGCCCCTTCGGCCATCGGTGCCAGCAGCGGACGCACCGTCTGGGCATGACCGCCCAGCGACATCAGCCCCAGCGCGGCCGTCCCCTCGCGGGCGACAAAATAGATCATCAGAATACGCGCCGAAGTGGCGCTGGCGATCTTCGCCACCCACGCCTGTGCGCGCTCTTTTAGACCGTAATATTCCAGCAGACCAATAACCGGCAGGATCAGAATGAATGTGGCCAGAGAGCGGCTGTTGACGAACTTCTCGCCGAAGGTTTCCAGCAGCATGCCGAAATCCATCCCAACCAGTAGACCCGTCGTCAGCCCCGCTACCACGACCACCAGTAGCGGGTTGAAGCGCAGGGCAAAACCAATAACCACCACCGGGATCCCGATAAGCGGCAACAGTGTAGAACCGTCCATAAACGTTACCCTATCCAAAGTGAGCGTTGCGCGCCGACGGCTATTTTTTTAATTTGCGGCGAGCGATGTTGTGTTTTCCGTCAGGCTTCGAAAACCTGCGTTAAAAAGCTATATCTGAACCGCAAAAACATGTAAACAATTTATCAATAAAATGTTCTTATTTTATCGATGAGTTTACATTTCCGGGCAACAGCCACACTCCCGTAAGGAACGTTATGACCCTGAAGAAAAGTGCTGCATCAATGAATCACGACGACATTAACGACGGCCGGATCGTCTCCTCCCGCCATCTGGTTTCCGAGCGCTGCGCGGAGCTATCGGAGCTGGAGTACGCGCTGATCATGACCAGTAACGCGTTCAATAAATGGATGGTGCGCTGCATGACCGCGGCCGGTGAGCCGGATATGGGGGCCTTTGACGTCTCGCTTTTGCATCATGTGAATCACCGCAATCGCAAGAAGAAGCTGGCCGATATCTGTTTTGTGCTCAACGTGGAAGACACCCACGTGGTGACCTACGCGTTGAAAAAGCTGGTCAAGGCGGGCTACGTCACCAGTGAAAAGGCAGGAAAAGAGCTTTTCTTCTCCACCACCGAGGCGGGAAAAGCACTGTGCATGAAATACCGGGATGTGCGCGAAGCGTGTCTGATCAACATACATGCCGAAAGCGGGATTTCGGGTGCCGCTATCGGTGACACCGCCCAGCTGCTGCGCACCATTTCATCCCTGTATGACACCGCCGCACGGGCGGCGGCATCACTTTGACATCACGGGCGTCTGAAGAGAGTAATACTGCGCCCCGCCAGTTCGTAATCCACGGTCCGGGTGATGACCTCGCCCGTGGCAACCTCCCCCGCCGTGGAGAGTTCCAGCACCCAGCCTCCTTCACCAAACTGCGGGATCTGGAACGACACGGCGCCTTCGAAGGGGTTGAACAGCATCAGCACGTCGTGCCAGATCCCCTCCTCCTGGATGAGATCGGGCCGGCTGATGGAGACGCCGATTGTCGAGCCTTCCTCCCATTGCTCAGACTGCTGCGGTCCTCCTCCGGCGTTAAACCAGCGGATCTCAAGACCGTCTCGCCAGCTCTCCCGGCGCAGCAGCGGCTGTTTGGCGCGAAGCGCAATCAGGTGCCGGGTAAACTCGCGCAGCGCGACGTCGTTTTCTGACAACCCTTTCCAGTTGATCCAGGAGATCTCGCTGTCCTGGCAATAGCCGTTGTTGTTCCCTTTTTGCGTCCGGCCAAACTCATCCCCGGCCAGCAGCATCGGTGTACCATGGGAGAACAACAGCGTAGTGAGGAAGTTCCGTTTCTGCCGTTCACGGGTGGCAATAATGTCCGGGTTCTCGGTCGGGCCTTCCTCGCCATAGTTATACGAGCGGTTATCGTTATGCCCGTCGTTGTTCTCTTCACCATTATCGGCGTTGTGTTTCTCGTTGTACGACACCAGATCGTTCAGCGTGAAGCCGTCATGCGCGGTAATAAAGTTGACGCTGGCCCACGGGCGACGCCCGCGTAAATCATAGAGATCGCCCGAGCCCAGCAGGCGGGCGGCAAAATCAGTGGGAACGTTATCGCCCCGCCAGTATTCACGAACGGTATCGCGATATTTGTCGTTCCACTCGCCCCAGCCGGGCGGGAAGCCGCCCACCTGATAGCCGCCGGGGCCGATATCCCAGGGCTCACCGATGAGCTTGAGTTTTGATAAAACCGGATCCTGGGTCATGGCATCAAAGAAGCCGCCGCGCGGATCGAACCCTTCTGGCTCGCGCCCCAGTATCGTACCCAGATCGAAGCGAAAACCGTCGATATGCATCGATTCCGCCCAGTAGCGCAGCGAATCCATGATCATCTGCAGCACACGCGGATGTGAGGTGTTCACCGTATTCCCCGTGCCGGTGTCATTGATGTAATAGCGATGCTGATCCGGCAACGTGCGGTAATAGCTGTAGTTATCGATACCCTTGAACGAGAGCGTCGGGCCAAGCTCATTGCCCTCTGCCGTGTGGTTATAGACCACATCCAGAATCACCTCGATACCCGCGTCATGGTAGGCGCGGACCATATCGCGAAAGCCCTGGATCCCCGCCGGGCCGTAATAGCGTGACGCGGGCGCAAAAAAGCCCAGCGTGTTATAGCCCCAGAAATTCTTCAGGCCGCGGTCCAGCAGGTGCTGATCGTCCGGGAACCAGTGAACCGGCAGCAGCTCGACGGCGGTGATACCCAGACTTTTGATGTAATCGACCGAGGCTTTATGCCCCATGCCTTCAAAGGTGCCGCGCAGCTCGGGCGGTATCGCCGGGTTGAGCTGGGTGAAACCTTTCACATGGCTCTCATAGACCACGGTATGCGGCCAGGGGATCGCTGGCCGCTGATGGTCCTGCCAGTCAAACGCATTCGGATCGATAACCCTGCATTTTGGAGTGAACGGCGCGCTGTCACGCGTATCAAAGCTCAGATCCAGCGCATCATGACCCAGTTCGTAGCCAAAATGGGCATCATTCCAGTCGATATCGCCCACCAGTTCACGGGCATAGGGATCGATGAGCAGCTTATGCGGGTTAAAGCGATGCCCGTTTTCCGGGTCATACGGCCCGTAGACGCGATAGCCATACAGCGCGCCGGGCTGGAGGTCGGGCACATAGCCGTGCCAGATCTCGTGGGTATATTCCGGCAGCTCCAGACGGGCGATTTCCGTTTTACCGGAGGGATCAAACAGACAAAGCTCCACCCGCTCGGCGTGGGCTGAAAAAAGCGCGAAGTTAACCCCTTTCCCGTCATAATTTGCACCCAGCTGCTGGCCATGACCGGCCCGTATGTCAAACGTATTTTCCTTTGCCATTTTCGTTCTCCACGATTATTCGCAGGTAAGCAGAACTAACAAACTTCCTGTTTCAGACGTTAAATCCAGCGTCTCCCGCAGCGCCCGACGTTCACCGGTAAACAGATCCCGGTAGCGTTTCCCGGAAAGCTCTTCGGGGATGACGACCGAAGTGTTGGCCCACAGCGTTTCGTTTGTGGGGCTAGCAAAAACCAGACGCGGTACGGCAACAATCAGCGCCTCCCCGTCCTTCACGCGCGCGTAGACAATCAGGTTTTCCTCGCGCTCGCCGCTGACCTTCAGCGGCAACCAGTCGCCGTACTGGAAGAGCGATAAATAGTGCTGCCGGACGCGTAACAGCGTGGCGGTGACATACTGCTTCACCTTGCCGTTTCGCCACTGCTGTTCGTCGGCAAAGAGCTTTGCGTCGGCGCTGCTCAGGTTTTGCCTCAGCGTGGCGAAATCCGGCTCCAGCCGGTTATCCGGGTCGACCAGGCTAAAATTAAGCGCCTCGCTTCCCTGATAGATGTCTGGTACGCCCGGCGCCGTCAGTTTGATCACCGTCTGGCTCAGGCTGTTCATCAGCCCGGCGCGGATAAAGGGTTGCAGGGAGGACGAGAAATCATGCAGGAACAGCGTGTTCTCAGGGGACAGCAAGTGCCGGACGTAATTCAGCACCACGCTCTCATAGCCCTCATTGCTGTCGATCCAGTCGGTACGCTGTTTGGCCTCGCGCAGCGCTTTCTCAATAAACCCGAGGAAACGCGCTTCGAGAGACTTCAGCCCTTCACCATCGTCAGGCGACAACGTTGCAGGCCAGACGCCCGCCAGCGCCTGGTAGATCATCCAGGTATCGGCCGCGTTTGGCGCGGTACCGTCATTGAGAAAACGCACCTGGGTCTGGTTCATCTGCCGCCAGCGCGCCAGATTTTCGCCCCACTGTTCCGGGGCTTCCGTCAGGGTGTAGAGGCGTGCCCGCGCGTCTTCCCCGCGCTTGGTGTCGTGCGTGGAGGTCCCCAGCAGCGCATCGGGCTGACGGGCCAGACGAATACGCATCTCCTGGTGAAAGCGGGATAACGAAAACGCGCGCGGGGTGGGATCGGCCCCCACTTCGTTCAGGGCGAGCTCGAGGTTATGGCGGAAAAAGAGCGTATCTTCCACCGATTTCGCCATCAGCGGCCCGGTAAGCTGCTGGAAGCGGGTTATGAACAGCGAGGCTGCATCGCGGCTGCTGGCGTCCAGGTCGCCGGTGAGGATCCTCACCAACAGGCTTAACGCCGGTTCCGGTGCGTCGACGCTGGCGACAACGCGGTTCAACAGCGCGACATCCGGGGCGGTTAACCCGTCGGCGGTGCCGTAGGTGCGGTAGACCGGAAACGCAATCAGCAGTTCGCGCAGCGTGTAGCGTATGTCGTCCTGCGGCACGTCAATGTCGTTGCATCGGGCAAGGTCGGTGGCAATGTTAAGCAGCGTGGTGAATTCACCCTCAAAATTGCGATCGGTCATCAGCCCTTTAGCGTTGCGAAGTTCCGCATGGCGATCGACCGTCACGCCCAGCGTCTCGTCGTGGATTTTTTCCAGCCGCCCGAGGTTATTATCGTCGACCAGCACTTCGGCCAGCGAGGCGATAAACTCATATCCGGTGGTGCCGGATACCGGCCATTCCACAGGCAGTTGTTCCCCTTTGGCGAGAATTTTTTCCACCGTGATATAACAGTCGGGACCGGTTGCCTGCCGTAACCGCTGCAGGTAACCCAGCGGGTCGGCCAGCCCGTCGATATGGTCAATGCGCAACCCGTCGACAATGCCGGTATGCACGAGCTCGAGGATCAGGCGATGCGAATCCTGAAACACCCCCTCGTCTTCCACTCTGACGCCCACCAGGCCGGTAATTTCAAAAAAGCGCCGCCATGAGAGCTGTTTCGGCGCTTCCCGCCAGGACATCAGCCGCCAGCTCTGCGCCGCGTGGATCGCCTCGATGCTTTTCTCCGCAGCCCATGTTCCGGGGTTAAGCGGATAGGCTGTGTCATAGTAGACCAGCGCGGCCTCACCGGTGACACTGTCACGTTTCAGAGTAATTGCCCCTTTCTCCAGCTCGGCCTCAAAGGTGTCGCCAAGGAACGGCAGCGTCAGCGGGCGCGACCAGTCGATATCAAAATAGTGCGCGTAACGGCTTTGCTGACCAAACGCGATAACATCCCGCCACCAGCGGTTTTGCAGCGAGGTCGACATATGGTTAGGGACGATGTCCAGAATGAGCCCCATTCCCGCCTGCCTGAGTGCCGCCGTCATGCGGTCGAAACCGGCGCGCCCGCCAATGGCGGGATCGATTTCGTTAGGATCGGTAACGTCATAACCGTGGGTTGAACCGGTGGTGGCGGTAAATATCGGTGAGGCATAGAGATGGCTGATCCCGAGGTCTTTAAGGTATGGCACCAGCTCCACCACGCGGTCAAAGGTCATGCCATTGCGGAACTGTATTCGGTATGTGGCACAAGGGATCATGATGCGTCTCCATCTGCAAAACGAACGACAATGCTGTTTGGCACTAACACCTCAGCGGCCTCCGGCCAGCTAAAGAGCGTTTCGCCTGCCAGCGCAGGAACGTCAACGGGCTTATTACCGATATTCAGCGCCAGCGACAATGTCCCCGTCGGGAAAGACCAGCTCACCGCCACCATACCGGGAGCGGTCTTAACGATTTTGCCCTCAACGGTGCCGCCAGGGCGAAGTAACGGCACAAGATAGCGATGCCGCAGGACAAGCAGGCTTCGCGTGAAGCGCAGCCAGGATTTACCCTGCGCAGTCGTCACGTTGTGCCAGTCCAGTTTTGAGCGGGCAAAAGTCTGCTCGTCATTCGGATCCGGTACATCGCCATCGTGTCCACTGTGGCCGGTAAACTCTTTTGCCCGCCCTTCCCGCACGGCTTTCGCCAGATCGCCATGAAAATCCGTAAAGAACAGGAACGGGTTGGTTTCGCCATACTCTTCGCCCATAAACAGCAGCGGGATATGGGGTGACAGCAGCAGCGCGGCGAGCAGAACGCGGGTTTTATCCGCGCCCGCCAGGGTAATAAGCCGTTCGCCCTGGGCGCGGTTACCGGTTTGATCGTGGTTTTGAATAAAATCGACAAAGAAGGTCGGCGGCTGGGTGTGGCATTCCACCCCGCGTGAGTGTCCGGTCTGCAAAGAGACCTCACCCTGATAGACAAACCCTTCTGCGAGTGCTCTGGCGAATTTTTTTTCCGGTTCGAAGGCAAAATCCTGATAGTAGGCATGCGTTTCGCCGGTGGCAAAGACGTGGGCGGCGTTGTGGAAATCATCATTCCACTCGGCGGTAAACAGCGGCGTGGCTCCCTTCTCATCCCGAGGATGCAGGAAAATCACGTTACGGCTGTCCTCGGTGGTGAGATGGATATGACGATCCGGGAGCGCTTCGCGGATCGTTTCCGCGATCTGCTGAAGAATATGTTTCGACGCCGTATCTTTAATCTGGTCGATGGCATCAAACCGTAAGCCATCCAGACGGTATTCAGTCAGCCAGAACAGGGGCGCGTCAAGAATGTAGTGTCTGACCGGCTCCCGTTCATAGGCGATACCGTTACCCCACGGCGTCATTCTCTGCGCATCAAAAAACGCGGGTGACAGCAAGGGTAAGTAGTTTCCTTCCGGGCCGAAATGGTTGAGTACGATATCCAGCACGACAGAAAGGCCCAGGCCGTGCGCCGCATCGATGAACGCGTGAAAATCCTCCGGCGTGCCGTAGGCGGAGTGCGGGGCATACAGCAATACGCCGTCATAGCCCCAGCCGCGGTTGCCGCCGAACTGTGAAACCGGCATAACTTCAAGCTGGGTGATGCCGAGTTCAGCCAGATACGGCAGCTTGTCGATAGCCGCCCGGAAGGTGCCCTGCGGTGTAAAGGTGCCAATATGCAGTTCGTAAATCACCGTCTCTTCCCACGGTCGCCCTGCCCAGTCTGGGTTGATGGGCTGATAGCGGCCGGGGTCAATCACCACGGAGGGGCCATTAACGTCCCCTTTCTGCGCCCGCGATGCGGGGTCAGGTACCGCCATGCCGTCCTGTAAAACGAACTGATACTCGGTGCCATGCGTCACGCCAGGTACGTCAATCTGGAACCAGCCGTTACCGACCGCCGTCATGGGCAGATCGCGTTCTGCCAGACGTAGCGTAAGTTGTTGTTGTCCCTCAGCCCAGACGCGAAAACGTACAACGTCACCGGAAATAAACTCAGCACCCCACTGCTTTTGAAATGTCCTGAATTCCATTCATTGTCCTCGAATGACCCACATTTTACGCGGAATGAAGTACAAGCTTAGTTCAGGATCGAAAGCACGTTTCAACAGAGCCCCAACGTGCAACCGTCATTTTTCTGTCACTTAAATTCATTACGCTTTCGTCATTTTGACAAGGGTGTTAAGGAAACAATAATGAATTCAATAGCTAAGGCATTACTGGTGGCAGTACCGATGTTGAGCGCAACCGCTACCGCGGCAAATAATGAACTGTGTGAACCAAAAGCCTATGAAATGGCGCTGCGCTACCAGCAGAAGTCAGCTGAAATCATGGCGCTTCAACTGCAGACGTACCGTTTTGCCACCGGCCGTTTTGACGAGAAAGTGAAAGATCTGAAAATGCCAGAAAATTACGCGGTGGTCATGGATCTGGATGAAACCGTGCTCGACAACACCCCGCTGCTCGTGCGCGACATGGAACAGTGCCATGACTACACCCAATGGGATACCTGGAGCGACTGGGAAAAACAGGGAAAACCCGGCCTGATCCCCGGCGCGAAGGCGTTTCTTGAGCATGTGAATCAAAGCAAGGTGCGTATCTACTACGTCTCTGACCGCATGCAGGAAAATAAAGCAGATACCATCAACACGTTAAAATCCCTTGGCCTGCCGCAGGTCTCGGACGACAGCGTGCTTCTGGATACGGTGAGTAAAGAAGAGCGCCGCCAGAGCATCCTTAAAAAGCAACAGATCATTATGTTGTTTGGCGACAGTCTGCCGGATTTCGCCGTGCAGTTTAAAAACAAAAAACCGAGTGAGCAGCAGCGCGAGCTGGTTGAGGCAAGCGCAGAGCATTTTGGCAATGACTGGATTGTGCTGCCTAATGCCGCTTATGGCTCATGGTCAAAAGCCACGCCGGACAGCTGGAAGCCGTAACAATCTGCCCGCCGGGCACGGTATTGCCGTTGCCCGGCCAACCCACTGAGCTATCCATCCCATTTATAGGTCCTATCACTGTTGAGCGGGTTCTTAAATTTTGATGCATAAGTAAGATGAGGACTTTCTAAAGGAGATCATCATGCTTACTGTCAAGAAACTTGCCCTCTCTACGCTTATCACCAGTTCACTGCTCTTTTACCCTGCGCTGCACTCCCTGGCAGAGACGCCTCAGCACGTGGTGAAACAACCGGCGGGCGGTTACAGCGTTCAGGTGGGCGACGTGCTGGTTACGTCGTTTACGGACGGCAGCGTCGCGCAGGATCTGCACACGCTATTGCGCCGGACCACAGCGCAGAAAACCGATGCGTTACTGGCGAAAAATTTCCAGGCTAACCCGGTTGAAGCTTCCATTAACGCCTTTCTGATTGCGCTGCCGGGACACAAAATTCTGGTCGATACCGGTTCAGGCCAGCTTTTTGGTCCGGGCAACGGCGGGCGTTTAATCGAGAGCCTGGCCACGCAGGGGATCAAACCGCAGGACATCACGGAAATCTTACTGACGCACGCGCATTCCGATCATTCCGGTGGCCTGATAAAGGACGGTAAGGCGGTATTTACCAACGCCCGCGTGTTCGTGGGGAAACCGGATATCGACTTTTTCTTCAATGAAGAGAATCAGAAAAAAACCGGTTACGATCAGAACTACTTTGACGTGGCACAGAAGACCTTAAAACCGTACCTTGATGCCGGCAAAGTGGTGCCGTTTACCGGTACATCAGCGCTGCTGCCGGGTATTGCCGGAACGGTTCACCCCGGCCATACACCGGGCTCGGCCTTCTATACGCTGGAAAGTAAAGGCGAGAAAATTACCTTCGTGGGCGACATTATCCACGTCGCTGCGGTACAGTTCCCGCAGCCTGATGTGACCATCGCCTACGATGAAGATCAGGACGGAGCAGCCCGTGTGCGCAAGCAGGCCTTTGACGACTTTGTCAAAAACAGAGATCTGGTTGCCGCGCCACACCTGCCGTTCCCCGGTATCGGTTATGTCACCAAAGGCGAACGCGCGGGCTATGCCTGGGTTCCGGTTACCTATACCAACCGGGACGCCAGCACAGCTAAATAAACAACGGAAAACAACATGACGCCATTTTCAGACATGGATATTGACCTGATATTGACGTTGGATGCACTGCTCACCGACCGGAACATCACGCACGCCGCCGCACGTCTGGGGGTCAGCCAGCCCGCGCTGTCAGCCCGTCTTTCGCGCCTGCGTGCCATTTTTGGCGAGCCGTTGTTTATCCCTTCCCCACATGGACGTGGGGTGTTGCCCACACCCCGAGCCGAGGCGCTGAGGCCTCAGGTTGCGGCCGTTCTGCGTGGCATCAGCGCGATGCTTGCCCCCACCGGGTTTAACCACCGCGAGAGCAATCGCACGTTCGTCATTGCCCTGCATGAAAACCCGGCTCTGATGCTTGGGGCTGAACTGCTGAATCACATCAGACGTGAAGCGCCGGGGATCCGCCTGCGTTTCGCCCTGCCGGAGTGGGTGAACCTGCCCCAGCAGCTGGAAAGCGGAGACGTTGATATTTACATCGGCGTGAGTGCGGGCGCGCATGACGGCTGGGTCAGACGCAAACTGTTTGAAGACGCGTTTGCCACCGCCCAGCGCAAAGGGCATCCTCGCGGTACGGGGCCGCTGGATCTGGCGCAGTATTGCGCCCTCTCTCATCTGGTGGTCTCCTCCCAGGGCGATCCATTTACCGGCTTTGTCGACCAGACGCTGGCCGGGCTGGGATATCAACGCAACGTGGTGATGTCCACGCAAAGCTATGCCATGGCACCGCCTCTGGTGGCGGGGACTGACCTGATTTGCACCTTACCGGGACGCATGTTGCAGCAGTTCGCCACCACGCTCGATATTTTCCCGCCCCCGCTGCCGCTCCAGCCGATCGCCATCAGCATGTTCTGGCATCCTAAAAACAGTCAGGACACGGCGAACGCCTGGCTGCGCGAACAACTGCTGCTGGCCGCCGGGCGTCAACCCTGAGCAACGGTGGTGAGGAATTTTTTTAAGACTTCAGAACGAATGATTCGGTGACAAACCAGCGTCAGCTCGCTCTCCCTGAGCCGATCAATAATGTCGACGTAAACCACATTCCCGACGCACACCGCCCTTGCTGAGGCGGGCAAGAGCGCAATGCCAAATCCCGCCGCGACAAGGCTGATGACGGTGGGCACGTCGGTGGCATTCTGCACCACCTCCGGCTGGAAACCCGCACCGTTACAGGCGTCATAGAAATATTGTTCCAGCCCCATGCCTTGCGGATCGCGCAGCGAGATCCACTTTTCGTCCTTCACGGATGAAAGTGTCAGTGCGGATGACGTGGCCAGGGGGTGTTGGCGAGGCAGCGCCAGCACCGTTTTCTCTGAGGTAAAGGGGCGAGATTGCAGATCGTCAGGTAACGCAGGCAGCGGAGCCCGGATAATCGCCACGTCCAGCTGGTTGGTCTGCACGGCTTCGTAAAGCGTCTGCACGTTCCCGGTCATCAGCGAAATGGCAATTGCGGACCAGTTCTCGTGCAGCTGGCGCAGCGTTGCAGGCAGCTTATCGTCAAACATCGCACTCGATACACATCCCAGATTCAACACCCCCTGTTCGCCACGGGCGGTTTGTCTGGCGTCCAGCACGGCCTGCTCGGTCATCGCAATTGCCAGCCGGGCTTTGACCAGAAACGCGTCTCCGGCAGGCGTCAGGGTTAAGCGACGATGTGCCCGGCTAAACAGTGTGACGCCCAGACGCGCCTCCAGCGCTTTAATCTGCTGGCTCAGCGCAGGTTGCGCCATGTTCAGACGCTCCGCGGCGCGGTGCATATGGAGCTCTTCGGCTACCACCAGAAAATTACGCATCAGACGAAATTGCATAATGAAGTCCCGCGAAAATTGATAATAAAATTCTTATCAAAATAGCATCAATGATGCAATTGATGCTATCTGTCGTTCGCCCAACAATGGAGGTCAGCCATTAAGGGAGAAAAACATGCAAAACCCCATCAACGATCTCAGAAGCGCCATCGCGTTGCTGCAACGCCATCCAGGTCACTATATCGAAACCGATCACCCGGTAGATCCCAATGCTGAACTGGCGGGCGTCTACCGCCATATCGGCGCGGGCGGTACCGTAAAACGCCCCACCCGCACGGGCCCGGCCATGATGTTCAATAGCGTGAAGGGCTACCCCGGCTCCCGCATCCTGGTAGGTATGCACGCCAGCCGGGAAAGAGCGGCGCTTCTGCTGGGCTGTGAACCCTCGAAGCTGGCGCAGCACGTTGGTCAGGCGGTGAAAAACCCGGTTGCACCGGTGGTGGTTCCGGCCTCGCAGGCACCGTGCCAGGAGCAGGTCTTTTACGCCGACGATCCGGACTTTGACCTGCGTAAGCTGCTTCCGGCCCCGACCAACACGCCGATTGATGCAGGCCCCTTTTTCTGTCTGGGGCTGGTACTGGCAAGCGATCCGGAAGATACCTCGCTGACCGATGTGACCATTCACCGTCTCTGTGTGCAGGAGCGAGATGAACTCTCTATGTTCCTTGCCGCCGGTCGCCATATCGAAGTCTTTCGCAAGAAGGCCGAAGCGGCGGGCAAACCACTGCCGGTCACCATCAATATGGGACTTGACCCGGCTATCTACATTGGGGCCTGTTTCGAAGCGCCAACCACGCCATTCGGTTACAACGAGCTTGGCGTCGCCGGGGCATTACGCCAGCAACCGGTGGAGCTGGTACAGGGCGTGGCGGTAAAAGAGAAAGCGATCGCGCGGGCGGAAATCATCATCGAGGGCGAACTGCTTCCCGGCGTGCGCGTAAGAGAAGATCAGCACACCAACACCGGCCACGCCATGCCGGAGTTCCCGGGCTACTGCGGCGAGGCGAATCCGTCTCTGCCGGTGATCAAAGTGAAAGCCGTGACGATGCGAAACCACGCGATCCTGCAGACGCTGGTGGGCCCGGGCGAAGAGCACACCACGCTTGCCGGTTTACCGACCGAGGCCAGCATTCGCAACGCGGTCGAAGAGGCCATTCCCGGCTTTCTGCAAAACGTCTATGCGCACACCGCCGGGGGCGGTAAATTCCTCGGCATTTTACAGGTGAAAAAACGCCAGCCGTCAGACGAAGGACGTCAGGGCCAGGCGGCACTTATCGCCCTGGCCACCTATTCAGAGTTGAAAAACATTATCCTCGTGGATGAAGACGTGGATATCTTCGACAGTGACGACATCCTGTGGGCAATGACCACCCGCATGCAGGGCGATGTGAGCATTACCACGCTTCCGGGGATCCGCGGCCACCAGCTGGATCCGTCGCAGTCGCCGGACTACAACACCTCGATCCGTGGAAACGGCATTTCCTGCAAGACTATCTTCGACTGCACGGTGCCGTGGGCGCTGAAGGCGCGGTTTGAACGGGCGCCGTTCATGGAGGTTGATCCCACACCGTGGGCGCCGGAGCTGTTTGCGACGAATAAGCAATAGTCCCACAGCACGCGTATGGTCATCGGGTCATACGCTTATTTTCTTTTCAAGCGTGGCGATATTCTCACCCGCCACGCGCTCCACCGTAAAACGATCGACGCTCAGCAAAATCAGCATCAACCCTCTGCCGCTCTCCAGCAATGGCGATGTTTCACAAAATCGGTCTCGTCTGGCGGCATCAAGCCGCTCCTGCGGGAACGCCTCACCTGCGTCGGTAAAGATAAGGCAGACGTCGCTGTCGCGGATGTCGAACCGCACGCGGAATGCGCTTGAGGGATCCTCATGCAACGCATGCCGGATGATATTCGTCGCCACTTCACAGACGGCGAGATCGAGCGCGAAACGCCATTCATCATCAACGGTAAGCGCGCATAGCCTCTCTTCCAGCCAGCTTGCCAGCGGCGTCAGCGAGCCGAGCACCGCCGGAAATTCTGCCTGCTCCGGCGTCTGCATTTACTGCCCCAGCTGCGCAAGCGCGGTGCTTTTATCCGGATATATGCGAAATATGCGATCCATCCGGGTCAGAGTGAACATATTCATGATCCCTGGGTTCAGGGAGCATAGCGCCATTTCGCCTTTGCCATTCATCAACTTGAACAACGACACCAGCATCCCCAGCCCGCTGCTGTCGATGAAATCTACTTTGCTAAAGTCGACAATCAGGGCTTTACGATCGCTGCCAATTTCTTCCGTCACAGTGGCTTTAAACGCTGCCGCAACGGAGGCATCCAGCCGCCGGACCGCCGGCGTAAGTACGTTGGCATGCGGTAATCGTTCAGTGTTCATCATCATTCTGTTCTCCCTGCCGCTCAATTACTAATAGTGAAACATCGTCAGTTAAGGCGGTCGGTTCATCGCGATGTGCGTTACGCCAGTCGGTCAGGTGTTGACCAAACTGTGATAACAGTTCATCAACAGGCAAACGGGCGTGCTGATGAAGCCAGCGCTGGAGACGTTGCGGGCCAAACTGCTCGCCCTCGACATTCTCACATTCCGTGATCCCGTCACTGAATAAGCATAAGCGATCCCCTGGATTGAGGGTAAACGCCACATCGTCCCAGCTGAGATCGGGGATCAGCCCTACAGGCGGTCCGCCGTCACCCACGGCGGTGACGGCACTGTCTGCATTCACAATTACGGGGGTAGGATGCCCTGCCTGACACAACAATCCCTGACCCGTTGCAGGATCGATTACCCCGTAGATAATGGTGAAATAGCTGGTGATGTCGTTCTCTTCACTGCAAAACCGGCTATTCAGAATTCTGATCACCTCAGCGGGAGACTGAACCCCGCCCGCTTCGGTAAACAAGAACCGGTCCACCACCCGGCCATGTAAAAACTGGCGCGCAACCGCGAGGGACATCATCGCCGCGCCTACGCCGTGACCGGAAACATCGACGCAATAAAAACCCAGATGGGAATCGAGCGCAAAAATATTAAAGACGTCGCCCGAGACCCAGGCTGAGGGTAAGAAAAGCCAGTCGGAAAAGTAATTGCCATAACGCAAGCGGTGCGAAGGCAGCACGGAGTGCTGGACACGCGCCGCCAGCTCAAGATCCTGTTCAAGCTGGTGTAAGGCCTCGCTCAGACGCTTATTGTGCGCGGCGAGCGTCGCTTCCAGCGTCAAAATGCGCCCTCCTGCGTGTAACCGTGCCCGTAGCTCTGCCTGCTCGACGGGCTTACTCAAAAAATCATCGGCCCCGGCATGAAAACCCTGCGTCAAATCGCCCGTGTTCTCGCGCGCCGTTAACAGGATGACGTAAACGTAGTGACCCCATTCGCGGCTACGGATCGCCTTGCACAGAGCCAGCCCGTCCATCACGGGCATTTCCCAGTCGCTGATCACCATGCTGACGGGCTCGCTGGCCAATATCTCCAGCGCGGCGACGCCATTCTCCGCCTCGCTCACGATGTAGCCCCACTGGGTGAGCATCCGGGAGAGTAAGCGACGATAAATCAGCGAATCTTCAACGATTAAAACGTGCAGCGCTGACATGCATCCCCCTATAGCGGTAAGAACCAGATAAGGCTGACGGTGCCTTCGCGGAACTTAGCATTCCCGTTACTGTGGCCCGGGTAGCGTGTTCCCGAGTAGTTCGCGTACTGGACGGAGAACGAACCCGGCGTATAGCCTGCATAACCAAAGCTGTAGCTGTAATCGCCGTTCCAGGGTTGTTGCTGACTGCTGTCGGGGAACCAGAATGCCGTTGCCCGAATAAAGAAATGCTGTTTAAAGGTGTAACCGCAGCCGCCGAGGAATACATTTTTATTTTTGCGAATGTCATCGCTGCTAAGGTCATAGTAACGTGGGACCCAACTGTACCCTGCCTGGCAGATAATAGAGTCGCCTTTGTTGATCAGAAGCGATTTTTCTATCGGCTTCGGTAAGGAAAACTTATAGGCGAGAGTCACCGCCCCCTGCTCGAAGTAGGTATGTCGTCGGCTACCGGGCGTCCAGAAGTGATTATCACCGTAGTTGCTGTACACAAGGCTAACCGTATTAGCATGCCAGTCGTCATAGCCAAAACTGTAACGAAAATCTGCGGTGTAGCGACTGGTATCCCTGACCGGCAGCCGGGAGGTAATGTTGGCAAACCAGAAGCTATAGGGCGAATACTGCAGGCTGAGATTCAGCGTCTGGTTAATTTTTCGCTTTTGTGTGGCGCTGTCTGAGCTGTTTGGAATGCTCATCCACTGCTCTTTCAGCCCCGAACTGAAACTCAGGGCACCTGAGAATTTTTTGTCATTACCCGAAAACAGGCGCCCCCATCGACTGGTAAATACGCCAGCCTGTACCGGTTCGCCGTTTTTATCGCGCAGGGTGTCATTTTCATTACTTTGTGCCGCATCTGCGGAAGATGTTGCGGCGAGCAGCACGCCCGCCAGAAGCCATTTCTCGCGCATAACCGCCATCCTTAGTTAGGTATCCAGCGTGCGGCGACGTTATATTTCGCCATGAGCCACAGTATGCCTAGTGCCGCAGCATGCACTAACGTGTTTTCTGTCCAGGCGTGACGCCATAAATCGAACGTAATGAACTGACTCACCAGCAACACCACGTACACATGCAAAATAAAGGTATAAAGCGAGTGCTGGCCTAACGGAATGAGAAACCATCCGAACATTTTGTTGAGCGGCACCCACCACCAGGTCAGCACCAGATAGACGGTAACCATCAGCGCGATATCGTTTAATACCCGCACCGGACCCAGCCCATTTTTTGCAGCCCAGGTGTGATAAAACGTGTTGAAGGTGTCAGGTGGAATCACATGCAACAGCAGCGCAGGCGGCATAAACGGGTTGGTATGGTTCTGCGCAACAAACCCCAGAACAAGTGATACCATCACCAGCGCAACCACCACCACTTTACCTGCCGGCGTGCGGGCAAAAGAGAGTAATTCGGCTTTGTACCAGCCGCACGCCATGCCCAGCACGAAAATGAACTGCCAGGCCAGCAGCGGAAAAGCGAATTCGAATTCCGCTGGCGTCAGCCGCAGCGGCCAACGCTGCCACAGGCTGTACACCAGCAGCGACAGCCCCAGCAGCCACCAGACCTTCCCTTTCTGCAACATCCCTAAAAACAGAGGGCTAAAGAGCAATAAAAAGATATATAGACCAAGAATTTGAGTCTGATGGGGGCCAATCTGCAAATAGAGAATGATATTGAACCAGGTCTCTTTTATTTGCGGTGTCACCGGATAAAGCGACCAGCTTTCACCCGAAAAGCGATCGGTAAAATGGGTAACCTCGAAAAGAGTAATATTGGGAACCCATGACAGAAGAATAAATGACACTATGATAATGATATTTACGCGATATATTTTCCACGCCCGGAGATAAAGCCCCCATGACACCGTAAGTAATACCACTTTTTGCAGGCGAGCACGGTTGAGCATGCCCAACATAAATCCTGAGAGAATCACAAAACCCTCTGCGCCGGTGGTTAATCCGAAACGCTCCCAGGAAAATATATTAAATACTGACATCACTTCCGTATGTGCGACGACCATCATGACGAGGGCAATACCGCGCATAAAGTCGATTCTCAGGTCGCGTGCACCTGCAACGGCATACCGCCATGGTGTTGATTTTGATTTATCTTCTTGCGCGAGCGACGGCGCAATATGGCTCATAGGGTGTCCTTTACCAGGAAGCGAAAATAAAGTTCTAAATAAAGTAGATAGCCTATAGAAATAGTAACCGCAATTTCTCCCTGGCAGAGAAAATGGATTAAGCAAAATTTACATCCAATTAACCCATGCTAAATATTACTCATGTGCATGGCTGGACACTTTTATTCGACGTTCTACACTTACCTTAAATTTCGTTCAATCGCTTTTTCTTTGGCCTTCGGGTAACTGTCTGCGCCGCAGAATGGGGCTGCATTTTCACGGAATCAGGAAAGCCGGATCTATGGATTTTTATTTTTCCCGTTTTGAACATCGTCAACCTCCGGAACCGTTAAAAACGCCACGTTGGGTCATGATGACCTGGCAGGTGTTAGCGGTCGCGGCGCTCATACTGGGCGCAAATTATATTTACTGGCGCTGGACCGCCTCCCTGAATACCGATGCCTTGTGGTATGCCATTCCGCTGGTCCTCGCCGAAACCCTGGCATGGATCGGAACCGTGCTGTTTACCATCAATTTGTGGAAAGAAGAGGATCCACCGCAAAGTCCCCCTCCCAGCGATATTAACGCCTGTCTGTCGCCCGAGGAGGCCACGGAACCGCGTCCTGTTAAAGTGGATTTATTCATCGCAACCTATTCCGAAGACACCGAGCTGGTACGGCTCTCCATTCAGGATGCGCTGAAGATGGATTACCCTTTCCCGATTGACTACCGGATCCACGTGCTTGATGACGGCCGCCGCCCGGAGATGAAAGCCGTCTGCGAAGAGGAAGGCGTCAATTACATCAGTCGCCAGACTAACATCGGCTTTAAGGCCGGCAATCTGCGCAACGGCCTTGAGCAAACCGACGGCGACTTCATTGTTATTTGCGATGCCGATACCCGGGTCTTCCCTACTCTTCTCAGCCATACGCTCGGCTATTTTCGCGACCCCGATGTCGCCTGGGTACAGACCCCCCAATGGTTCTTCGACCTGCCGGAAGGCGAAAATTTGTCACACTGGGGACACCGTAAAGCAGGGAAAGTTGGCTATGGCCTGGGCTGGGCGATCCAGAAGCTGGTTGGCCCGGTGACCCTTGGCCGCGATCCGTTTTTCAACGACCCGCGCATGTTCTATGACGTGATCCTGCGACGCCGCAACTGGGCCAATGCGGCATTCTGCTGTGGGGCGGCCTCCATTCACCGCCGTGAGGCCGTAATGCAGGCCGCACTGAGAAGCTATGCCTGGTCTGTTGAAGAGGAGATCCATCGCCATACCCGGGATATCCGTGACGAAGAAACGCGGGAAGCCTTGCAGAATGCGATGCGTCCGCACGTGGCATTTGACACCGAATTAACGCCCTACAAATTCCACGTATCGGAAGATATCTATACCTCAATTTTGTTGCACGGTGATGCCGCAAGACGCTGGCGTTCGGTCATGCACCCGCGCGTTGAATCGAAAATGCTCTCCCCGCAGGATATGCTGACATGGATGATCCAGCGCTTTAAGTATGCCGCCGGTTCGCTGGATATTTTGTTCCATGACAATATCTTCAGTCGCCGCCGCTTTAAGCTTTCTCTCCCTCAGACGCTGATGTACGCCACAACCTTCTGGTCTTATCTGGCCTGCGTGTGGAACACGGTGTTTTTGATTTCGCCCATCATTTACCTGTTCACCGGCATTCCACCGGTTTCAGCCTGGTCGACGCCGTTCTATCTCCACTTTCTGCCCTTTTTTATCCTCTCTGAGCTGGCCTTTATGTTCGGCACCTGGGGGATTTCGGCCTGGGACGGCAGGGCCTCTTACCTCTCCTTCTTTTCCATGAATCTGCGCGCGCTCAACACCGTGCTGCGAGGCGAACAAATCAAGTTTCATGTTACGCCGAAAGAGAGGCAAACCGGCCGTTTTCTCTATCTGGTGAAGCCGCAGATTGCCATCGTGGTACTGACCCTGGCGGGGCTTCTCTGGGGAGGAATCCAGGTCGCTCGCGGCCAGGTTGACGATCCATCTGGTTACGTCATCAATATTTTCTGGGGGGCGGTCAATATCGCCGCCATGCTCCCTCTGATTTTTGCGGCCATGTGGACGCCAACTGAAGAGGGAGAGGTCAGCCAATGAGACGACGCGATGCCCTGCTTTCTGCGCGCAGTTATTTGACAATTTTGCTGGGGTTCCTGCTCGGTTTTGCCATTGTGGTGTGGGTTGAGAAACAAATGCCTTCGCGTGTGGAAAGCAGCGGCGGCATTGCGCTCAGTAAAGATTTCCCTCCACTGCCTGCGACACGCGAACTGACCTATAACGAAGCCATCTGGGCGCGGGTGGCATGGCAGTATTACGTGAATAATACCCAGCCAAACGGGCTGGCGAACGCCAGCGACGGTGAGCCATGGCTAAGCCTCTGGAGCGTGGGAAGCTATCTCTTTGCGACCATCGCTGCACAGCAACTCAATATTATTACCACCGATGAGTTTGACGAGCGGATCGGCGCCGCCCTGTTCACGCTGGGGGCGCTACCGCTCAATGATAAAGGGCTCCCGGCCGCCTATTATCATGCGGACACGCTGAAGATCCTCGGCAAATCAGACGCCTCGCCCATAGGGCTCAGCCGCCTGCTGACGGCACTTCAGACTCTCCTGTGGCGCTACCCTCAGCACGCCGCGGCGGTTGGTGATGTGTTTAGCCACTGGCGTACCGGCTCGCTGATTGAAAATAACACTCAAAGCCAGGCGGCCGTGCCGCTTCATCACTGGACGCTGACTGCCGATGAACAGCGGGACAGCTTTGGCTATCGACTCTATGCCAGCCATACCCTGCGTTTGATTGACAGTGCAGCGGGCCTCGCGGTCACCAACCCGCCTGAAGGGCAAAAGATGATCGACCTGGATGGCATCATGGTCCCCGATGAAGGGTTACGTACGCCCTGGGGCAAGCAGACCTCTCTGATCAGCCTGCCCTATCTGTTAACCGGTCTTGAGCTGGGTTTTGATGCCCAGAGCGCGGAAATCGCGTGGCGAATTATGCAAATTCAGCAGCGTCGCCACCACCTCCGTACACCAAAACCGCCTGTCAGCACGGATTATGCCGAACCGGCACCGGATTATGTTACCGACCTGCCAGACAGACAGCCAGTACAGGCACGCGCCTTGCGCGACGAAGCACCGGAGAAGGTAGCCATTACCTCAACCCGTTCTGCGTTTGCCTGGTATGCCCTGTTTCGTAATAGCTGGAGTGAAGCGCTGCGCCAGCAGGTAGAGTCGCTTCAGGTGCCGGGCAAAGGCTGGCAAAGAGGATTAAATCTCAACAATAGCGTTAATTCCGTCGTAGATGCGGATACCAATGCCATTGTGCTGGAAAGCCTGTCTTATATCGCGCATGGCCAGATGCTCTGTCTGGCCTGTCTCTACACGGCCCCACGGCCATCCACTTCTGCAGGAGCAACGCCATGAAGCCACGATCCCTGATCTTCTTTCACCTGCTGACGGGAATAATGATCTGCTGGCTGGCATTATCGACCGTGCGTGCGGAAACCGGGCTGCCAGCATCGAATTACGCCCCGCGCAGTGGAGAGCTGACGGTCAGAGAGATGACCATTGCGAAAAATGCCTGGCAGTATTTTGTGGCGAATTATCAGCCCACGACGGGCCTGGTGAATGCGGTCAATAAATATCCCTCTACCACGATGTGGGACAGCGCATCCTATCTGGCTGCCATGACGGCGGCGCGTGAACTGGGGATCATTGATAAAGCAGAATTCGATCGCAGAATGCTGAAGTTTCTCGCCACGCTAAACACGCTGGTGCTGTTCCGCAACGAGCTGCCAAACAAAGCGTATAACACCATCAGCGGCCAGAAAGTGGACTATACCAACAAGCCCGGTGAAATTGGCTTCTCGGCCCTGGATATCGGACGGATGCTGGTCTGGCTGAAAATTATCAAAGAGCGTTACCCGGAATATGGCAACAGCATAGATAACGTGGTACTGGGATGGGATTTCAGCCATGTGATTGATCCCTGCGGTACCCTGTATGGTGCCTATCTGGAAAATGGCCAGCCCAAATATGTTCAGGAAGGTCGACTGGGCTATGAAGAGTACGGCGCGGCGGGTTTCCAGCTGTGGGGTTTTAATACCTGTAAAGCCAGTCGCCCGCAGCCTTATGAGCTGGCCGAAATTTACTGCGTACTCGTTCCCTATGATACACGCGACCCGCGTAACACATCTCAACATAACTATGTTGTGACGGAGTCTTACCTGCTTTACGGGCTGGAGTTCGGCTTCGATAAACCGACCGACCGCGATAACGCGCCCCGCGACTACTCCCTGACATGGATGAAGAACTTTGCCGACCGCGTTTACCAGGCACAGGAGAACCGCTATACCATCACCGGCGTCCTCACTGCCCGCTCTGAACACCAGCTCGATAAACCCCCATATTTCGTCTATGACACCGTATTCAGCGATGGTTTTAACTGGAACACCATCACCGATAAAGGCCAGTTCGTCCCTGGCGCTGCCGCGATTTCACTGAAAGCGGCGCTGGGGATGTGGGTATTGTGGAACTCGCCCTACACGGACCGCCTGCTGAATACCATTGAGAATGCAAACGAAGAGGGAAAAGGCTACTACGAAGGCCTGTATGAAAATGGTGACGGGCCGATCAAAGAGTTCACCGCGAACAATAACGGCATCATGCTGGAGGCGTTGTTATTCAAAAAAGAGGGAAAACTGTTGGCCTTCAATACCGACAACCCGAAGAGCAAGGATTTTGCCCCGTCACTGTGGGATCAAAAGCTGCTGGATCAGTTTGAAGAGAACAACGCGCTGCGTAGCCGACCGTTCCTTACCAGCACACCGGCAGTAAAAAGCTGGTGCGACCGGACCGGCGTCACGCTGCGCACCAAACCCGCCTGTCAGGCTTGTCAGTGCGCATCCTGCAGCGCGGACGAGCCTGTTAAACTGCCTCCGGTGACTGCGCAATGCTTAAAACCTTAGCCAGAGGGCTCGCGGGATTACTCCTCGCAGGCGTAGCGGTTTTTGCCCTGTTTGGCCATCAGGGGGCTGGCTGGCGCTGGCTGATAAACGGTGGCTGGCACTCCACTGCTCGCCTCGCCACCCTGACGCCGGAAGAGCAGAAATGGGCGGCAATTGCCTGGCGCTATTTCGTCAACAATACCCAGCCACAAACCGGGCTGGTCAACGGAAGCGACAAACAGCCGCGCGTCACGCTCTGGCAAATGGGCGATACACTTATCGCGCTGCTCTCAGCAAAAGAGCTGGGGTTGATTCAGGATGCCGAGTATGACGCCCGCTTAACCCGACTGATGGGGACACTCAACCGTCTGATGCTGACCGATACCCGTACACCAGGGCGGCTCTATTCCAGCCAGACAGCAACGCTTATCGATTTTAGCGGCAACCCGGTCAGACAGGGTTGGTCTGCCCGGGACATGGCTCGCCTGATGCTCGCTCTGCGCCTCACTGCAGAGCGTGAGCCGCAATATGGTGAGTATCTGGACAAAATCATTCTGCGGTGGAATTTCTGTCCGGTCATCGATAACGAGGGCGAACTGTGGTCATCTTCCCTGCAGAATGGCCAGCCGGTGGTGCGTGAGGAGCTGCGTCTGGGCGAAAGCGAATATGCCGCGACGGCGTTTCATCTGTGGGGATTTTCAGCGGAGAAGGCGTTTACGCCGCCGGTACATCACGTCATCATCGCGCAGCGGCGGCTGGCCGTGGATGCCCGCGATCCGCGCACCACGTGGCAGCCCTCCCTGATTACCACTCTTCCCTACATGTTGCCAGGTCTGGAGTTTGGCTGGGAACCCGATGGCGTGACGGCCGAACGACAAAAGCGTCTGCGTAAGCAAGCAGAAAACGTCTGGCTGAGTCAGAAGACCCGCTGGGAGATCGATAAAATCCTGACAGCGCGTGCTGATTTCGCGCTCTCACAGGCCCCCTGGCATATACAGGATACCGTCTGGGGAAATGGTTATGCCTGGAACTCAATAGGCGATGATGGCCGGGACTACACCCGGTTCGCGCAGGTGTCGACCAAAGCGGTCTTTACGCTGTGGGCCTTGTGGGATACCCCTTACACCGACGAGCTGATGTCAGTCACAAAACACCTTAACGATCCGCAAAGAGGTTGGTATGAAGGCCGCCTTGAAGCCACGGGCGATACCAATGCTGCCCTCACCCTCTCCACCAATGCCATGGTGCTGGAAGCCCTTTTCTTTAAACATAACGCCGGGCCTCTCTTTGATACCCGCCAGTCAAGGAAAGAGAGCTACTTTACCCACCGTCTGGCAGATCAATATGCCCCCCCGGGACGTTGTCTGCCGGGTGAAAACGCTATAAGGAGGACGCCGTGAAATTCTACCGCGATCTATTTGAATCCAGCCTGAACCGCGTCTTCCCGGATAATGAAAAAACGGCGTTTTTCGAGACGTTCTACGACGCTTTCGTGCATATGTCACCTGAGACGGAAGCACATTTTGCCCGTCTGCCGGATCAGGAAGGCCAGCAAACCCTGTTTAAAAGTTTCTTCGCCATGCTGGCGGTAGATGGCGCCCTGATTGTGCCGGATTTTCTTGAGCGCCTGGCGCGGGAGCAAAGCGATGACGGCTTGCACCTTCCGCCGCGTTTTTTTGCCCTCTGGCGGGAAGCGATGCTCAACACGGTGAGCCTGCGCGATCCGCAATGCGACGATGAGATCCTGACGGCATGGGCGATGGCTATTGCGCCTGGGCTGGAATACCTGCGCCGACAGGCAGAACTGCATTACCGGGCGTAAGGAGCATGACAATGCCTTCATTTAACTATGATCTTAACGCGCTCCCGGCTGCGGTCATGATTTATGACCGCAATGAACACCTGGTGGCCTGGAATCACAGCGTTGCCCTGTTTTATCCGGTCATCACTCCGTGGCTGAAAGCAGGTACGCCTCTTGAAGAGTTGGCAGAACGTTTCATTGACGCTGTTTACAACGTCGATCCAGGCCTTCGTCAAACGCTGCGTGAATCCATCGTTCGCAACTGTCGGCAGGATAAACATTGTGAAGTCAGACAGGCTGGTCAACGACGCATTTTTGTTCAACATCAGCGGCTTGCGGACGGCAGTATCGTCAGTCTGCATAGTGATATCACGGAGCTTGACGAAGCGCAGCGGTCGCGCCACCGGCTACATGACGATTTTCTGCTGACGGCGGAATCCATTCATATCGGAATTTGGGACTGGCAGGTTTCTGGTGACACTTTACAGGTGAACGACACGCTGCTGTCCATGCTCGGTCAGTCACGCATGCGGTGGCATTATCCGGTGCGTTTTTTGCTCAATCAGGTTCATGAGGACGATCGCGCTGCGCTGCGCAAGGCACTGCAGGCCTCAAAACAGGACCACCGTCCGGTCTTCGAATGTGAAATCCGCGTTCATCACCCCACAGAAGGGTTACGCTGGATGCTGTTGTCCGGCCAGGTGGTGACGCTCTCCATCGAGGGCAACGCTGAGCGGGTCATTGGTACACTACAGGATATTACCCGGCGTAAAGAGGCCGAAATACTGGCGATCAATGCCGCCCGGGAGGCCAGAAAGGCGAATGAGGCGAAAAGTGCATTTTTAGCCAATATGAGTCATGAAATTCGCACGCCTATGAACGGTATTATTGGCATGACGCAACTGTGCCTTGATACCCCTCTTGATGCCGATCAGCGTGATTACCTTACGCTGGTGATGAGTTCTGCCCAGTCTTTGCTGCACATCATTAACGACATTCTTGATTTCTCGCGTATCGAAGCCGGCAAAGTGGAACTGGAGACAGAGCCGGTTTCCGTGCGCCCCTTTATTCAGTCGCTTATTCGTCCGCACATGCCGGGTGCCAGTGAAAAAGGGATTGAGCTTCTGGTTGATATAGCGCCTGACGTTCCCGACGTACTGCTGGTGGATGGCGCACGGCTACGTCAGATCCTCACCAATCTGCTGGGAAATGCGCTCAAATTTACCCACCAGGGGGAAGTCATGCTGATTATTGAGCCGGAAGATGGCGAGCATCGCTGGCGTTTTCGGGTGCGTGACAGCGGTATTGGTATACCGGCGGATAAACAGAATGCCATTTTCGAAGCCTTCAGCCAGGCGGACAATTCAACAACTCGTCGCTATGGAGGTACGGGGCTTGGATTGACTATCTCTGCGCGGCTGGTTGCGGCGATGGGGGGGGAGTTAACCGTGACCAGCGAACCGGGTAAAGGCAGCGAGTTTACATTCGTGCTACCGCTGGCGACGCAGCCTCTGGCCCCGGAAGAACGGCCGTACAGCAAACGGTTTAGCGGGGAGCCGGTGCTTGTGGTCGATGATAACCAAACGAATCTGCGATTGTTGGCCGCAATGCTCAGCCAGATGGGGCTGAAACCCACCTGCGTCAATAAAGCCAGCGAGGCGATACATCGGGTTAAAGCGGGGCCCGCCTGGCCGTTAATACTGCTGGACGCGCAAATGCCTGAAATGGACGGGGTTTCTCTGGCGCTGGAGCTTTCAGTTCTGCCGCAGACGGCGGAGAGTCATATCATCATGTTGAGCTCCATGAGCCGACATTTTGACAGCAATATGCTGAAACGGATTGGTATCAAACACTATCTGCATAAACCCATCGCGCAGGACGAGTTGCATCAGGCCATTGCCGCAGCCTTTGAGCGGTTGCCGAAGCTAATGAGTGAAGCCCTCCCCGTGCCAGTCGCGTCATCGGGTCGTAAGGGGCTACGCATCCTGCTGGCTGAAGATAATCTGGTCAATCAGAAGGTGGCAGCACGGCTGCTTGAACGCCTCGGCCATAGCTGTCAGATCGTCGACAATGGACTCACTCTGCTTGAACGCTGGCGTTCGGGAGAATGGGACGTTTTGTTGATCGACCTTCAGATGCCCGAAATGGACGGTGAAACCGCCATTCGACGGCTTCGGGAAGAGGAACAGACCCTACCCGGCCCTGCTCAGCCAACCGTCGCCATGACCGCACACGCTATGCAGGGGGATAAAGAGCGTTGTCTCAATATGGGATTCGATGGCTATATTGCCAAACCCATCAGCCAGGAACGTCTTGCTGAAGAGATTGCCCGCGTTCTTCAGCGCGAAGATTCACTGGACTTTCCCGATGAAGCTCGCCTGCTGAACCAGTGCGCTGACGATCCCGCCCTGGTCCAGGAACTTCTGACCCTGTTTGGTGAAGAACTGGATGGGGCCGTGAAAGCCATCTCCCGGGCTATCAACCGTGATGACCGTGAAACGCTGCGCCGTGCGGCCCATAAACTGCGCGGCGAAGCCGTCACGCTGGACTTCCGGGGTCTCGCACAGCAACTGCAGGTGCTGGAGAGCGAAGCGCATACGCTGGAGACGCAACAGCTTGCGATGCTGAATGCCAAACTTCATAAGGAATCACGGCGCCTGATGGCCTGGCTCGCCAATCGTGGGGTAAATGTTATTCATGATTCGTAACTGCACGCTGCTTTTTGCATTGTTGACCCCCTCGGTGATGGCAACTTCAGTACCGATAAGCTGGTCTCTTGCGGGTGTATGGCAGGTTCAGGACGCCAACGATAACCCCCGGTCTGCCGGGGCAGGCTGGCGTAAACTGAACGTACCTGCCAACTGGTATAGCGCCGGGTACGATCATCAGGGGGCGTTGTGGTATCGCCACGCTTTTACCCTCCCCGCTCAACCGCCCGATATCATGACCACCCTGGTGTTTGACGGTGTCGACTACCTGGCCGATGTCACATTAAACGGCCAGTCACTGGGCCAGCATGAGGGTTATTTCCAGCGCTTTTCGCTGGATGCCACCGGAGCGTTACAACGTCACAACCAGCTTATAATTAGGGTTGATAGCCCCTTCGAAGATCCGCAGACGGTCTGGCCTCTGCATAAAACCGCCATGAAGGGGATTCTTAATCAGCATGACACTCGTCCAGGCGGCGCGTGGTCACCTGAAGGTCAGGATGCGAACTCTGGCGGCATCTGGGCACCGGTCAGACTGCATCTTAGCCGGGGAGCCACCATTGATGACATTATTCTGCGCCCCGACTGGACGCAGGGACTGACGCATCCGGCGTTAAAGGCTGAGATACGCTATCGCGCCCTCCAGTCGGAACGCGCTACCGTGCGGCTTACCGCAACCCCCGCCAACTTCAACGGCAAACGCTTTGAGGCTGACTTTCCGGTCACCCTCAAAAGCAACGCCCATTCCGTGCAGGTTACGCTGCCCATGACGGGGGCAAAACTCTGGTGGCCGGTCGGCACAGGGAAGCCACACCTGTATACGGTTCGCGCCTCATTACGCGATAAAACCGGGTTAATGGATACGGCTGTCACCCGCACCGGACTGCGCAAGATAGTAGAACAGCCGGGTAACACAGGCTGGCTTATTAACGATAAACGCCTGTTTATTAAGGGCAGCAATTACATCGGCTCCCCGTGGCTCAGCACCATGACGCGCGAGAAATACCGTCGCGATCTTCGTCTGGTTAAGGCCATGAACGCCAACGCCATACGCGTACACGGACACGTGGCGGGTCGCGCGCTTTATGAGGTTGCCGATGAGATGGGAATGCTAATCTGGCAGGATGTTCCGCTGCAGTGGGGCTACGACAACAGTGAGGCCTTTACGAAAAATGCGGTTCGCCAGACTCGCGAGATGATCGAACAGTTCGGTAATTCCCCCGCCATCATCGTCTGGGGCGGTCATAACGAACCGCCCTGGAATTCACCCTGGATGGAAAAACGCTTCCCGGACTGGAACAAAAACCTTAATCGCGACCTCACGCAAAAAGTCGCGGATACGCTTGCCGAAGATACCTCCCGCATTGTGCATCGTTTTTCCGCCGTGGAGGAGCATTACTGGGCGGGATGGTATTTCGGTACCGTACGCGATCTGCTTGCCCCGGCCAAAACGGGTATCATTACCGAGTTCGGTGCACAGGCCCTTCCCCGCCTGTCCACGCTAAAAACCATTATCCCGGCATCACATCTGTGGCCTAAAACGACCGCCGCCGACGACCCCGGCTGGACGCTCTGGAAATACCATAATTTTCAGCCGTTCCAGACCTTTAAGTTTGCCGGCATCGCGCGCGGCAATAACATTAAACAGATGATCCACAATACGCAGGCCTATCAGTCACAACTGGTGGCCACGGCGGCAGAGAGCTATCGTAGGCAGCGATACCAGCCGGTAACGGCACTGTTCCATTTCATGTTTGTAGAAACCTGGCCCTCTATCAACTGGGGGGTGGTGGACTATTTGCGCAAACCTAAAGCCGGGTATTTCGCATTAAAACGCGCGTATCAGCCCATCCTGCCCTCCATTGAGCCGGTCACTGCGCAGTGGATGTCCGGCGCAGCGGCGACCCTGCGTCTTTGGGCAATCAATGACACCTGGAAACCGTGCAATGAATGCCGTCTGATATGGCGTGTTACCCAGCGCGATAAGGTGCTGGCAGAGGGCACGATGACAATGACGATCGCCGCAGACTCCGGAAAAATTGTAAAAGCGCTTACGGTCACACCCGTGGGTCAGGACGCGGTGTTGATCAGATTCACGATCAAAAACAAAGCGGGGAAAACCGTCGGAGATAATCAGAGAACAGAATCCGTCATAAAGTGAGCGAGGGGAAAAGGAAAATTGCCGCTTCCCCTGCTTTCTTGTACCCTTTCAGCGTTTACCCCAATCCCCTGAAAATCGAGACACCGGACGCCTATGACTGCACATATTTCCAAAGATCCTTTGCATGGCATTACGCTGGAGATGATGGTCAACGCCCTGGTGGCGCGATATGGCTGGCGCGAGTTGGGCGATCGAATCAAAATTAACTGTTTCAGAAATGACCCAAGCGTGAAGTCGAGCCTGAAATTCCTGCGCCGTACCCCCTGGGCACGCGCGGAGGTCGAGGCCCTGTATCTTGATTCCCTCAATGATAACGGGACCGCTGAACGCGAGGCGCCCGCCTTTAACCCCTGGGCCAATAGTCGGATAACCAAGAGCTAATACGCAAATGATGCGACATGTAAAACGGACTGGTGCGCTGCTTGGCTGCGCGCTTTTACTTGTTAGTTGCTCCTCAAAACCCCCAAAGTCGCTGGTCACACCGCTCCCGACCCCAGGCAAACCGACGCAGCAGGCAAACGAGCCGATGCGTGGGATCTGGCTGGCAACTGTCTCCCGTCTCGACTGGCCGCCGGTCGCGTCGGTGAATGGCCGCAGTGCTGACCAGCGTATTGCGATGCAAAAACAGGCGCTGATCGACAAACTCGACAATCTGAAACGCCTGGGAATTAACACGGTGTTTTTCCAGGTAAAACCGGACAGCACCGCGCTCTGGTCGTCCAAAATCCTGCCGTGGTCAGATATGCTTACCGGCAATATTGGCGAGTATCCGGGCTACGATCCGCTGCAGTTTATGCTCGATGAAGCCCACAAGCGTGGGATGAAAGTTCATGCCTGGTTCAACCCCTATCGCGTTTCAACCAATACCAAACCGTCAACCATCGCCGCGCTGAACCGCACCTCATACCAACAACCGTCCAGCGTCTATGTGCAGCACCCTGAGTGGGTTCGCATCGCAGGCGATCGGTTTGTGCTCGACCCGGGCATCCCGGAGGTGCGTGACTGGATAACCCGGGTGGTGACCGAGGTGGTGGCGAACTACCCGATAGACGGCGTGCAGTTTGATGACTATTTTTATGCCGAATCGCCCCGCTCAACGCTGAATGATGCGCAGACCTACAGACAATACGGCCAGGGGTTTAGCTCCAAAGCCGACTGGCGTCGCCACAATACGCAGCAGCTGATTGTGCAGGTCTCTCGGGCGATCAAACAGACAAAACCGCAGGTTGAATTTGGTGTCAGCCCGGCGGGTGTCTGGCGTAACCGCTCCTTTGACCCGGCAGGATCCGACACCCGTGGCGCGGCGGCGTATGATGAATCCTACGCTGACACCCGTCAGTGGGTGCAACAGGGGCTGCTGGACTACATTGCCCCGCAAATCTACTGGCCTTTCTCCCGCGATGCGGCACGCTATGACGTGCTGACCAAATGGTGGGCCGACGTGGTGAAACCGACCCATACCCGTCTGTACATCGGCATTGCGTTCTATAAAGTGGGCGAGCCGTCGAGAAATGAGCCGGACTGGACGGTTCAGGGCGGCGTGCCGGAGCTGAAAAAACAGCTCGATCTCAACGACTCCCTGCCGAACGTGAATGGCACGATCCTGTTCCGCGAAGATTACCTCAACCAGCCGCAGACGCAGCAGGCGGTAAACTACCTGAAAGGACGCTGGGGAAGCTAAGTACAGTCAGGCAGAAACGCCCTGTTTCTGCCTGATTTTTTACGGCTTCGGCCCGAACATCGCCTCAAGCTGCTTCGCGTCCGGCATACCGACAACCTGCTGGAGCTCATTCTGGTCATTGAGATAATAAATGGCCGGTGTGGCATTCGCCCCCAGACTGTCCATTAACGCCTGGTGTTTTTGCAGTATCGCCACGGTTTCACGCGAGGCGGTGCCTTCCGGTTTAGGCAGTTTTTTACCGCCGGACAGTTCATACTCCTTCCACGCCGTAACCGGATCTTTTGCATTCAGGATCGCAGATGCGTTACGGCCGCTGTTTGGGTTGAGAAACGCCACCAGCAGCGTATTGAGCTGCACCTTACCCGCCGTCACCCACGGCTGTGCTTCTGACCAGAATGCCTTGCAGTACGGGCAGAACGGGTCGGCGAAGACAAAGACTTTGCGTGGCGCGTTATCCGCCCCCTCTTTCAGGGGGTGCGCAGCGTTAAGCTGTTTCCACATTTCGCGTCCCATCGGGGCGTAGATCTCTTTCTGGAAAATACCCTCGCTGAGGTTTTTACCCTTCTCGTCATAGAGATAACCCGAAATAACGTGCTTTCCGTCAGGCGTGAGAAAGAGCGTCACCCCCATGTCCTGATATTGTCCCAGCCAGGCGGGTGCGCCACCGGGCACGTCGATCTTCTTGAGGATCTTAATCTCCTGCTGCTCGCTAAAGGTCTTCACGACATCAGGTATAGCATCCGCAGCCTGCGCCAGCCCTGACGCGGTCAGCAGCGAAAGTAACAGTAATTTTTTCATGTCCCTCTCCGGTTTGTTCGGGGGCCTGAGGCCCCCTTCAGGTTAGCGGTTTTTCAGTGCATCGGTGACCATTTCATCAAACTGTTCGAAAGGCACCCAGCCGGGTAACAGCCCTTCGCCAATCAGCGTGGCCGGTGTCCCCTGAATACCCAGTTTTTCGGCGATGATCAGGCTGCGTTTTACCGTGACCAGGCTCGTATCATCCGGCGTTGCAACATTCACGCCCGCGCGCTTTTGCGCCTCCTGAATGCTGGCATCATCGTGATACCCTTTTTTCGCCATCAGGGTTTCGTTGAACTTCATAAACTGCTCAGGGTGTGAACGCCAGACGGTTAACGCGTCGCGCGCGGCGGTTAGCGAGCTTTCCGAACGGAACGGCAAAAACTTAAACACCACGGCCACCTGCGGATGTTTCTCAACGATCTTCTCCAGATACGGATCGAATTTTTTGCAGTATGGACAGTTGTAGTCCGTAAACACCACCAGCGTCAGCGTTGGATTTTTGGCACCGATACGCGGCGAATCCGGGTCGTTAAACAGAAAATCGTAGATCAGCTTCTGAGCGCGTTGCTCCTGATCCGGGGTGATCGGGTCCGCCGCCATCACCTGGGCTGACGCGAAAAACAGCAGAAACGTAATAAGGATTTTTTTCATAACAGCGTTAGCCTTTTGCTTTGTTCAGGGTGGTCATCAGGGTGCGTTTGTCCAGCAATGGCGAGAGGATGTCGCCCTCCGGCGTTCCAGGGCCATACACTTGGTTAAACGGGATGGCGTAGCGATTACGTGAATTCAGAAACGCCGCAATCGTCTCTGATGGCTGGCTCCAGTCTCCGCGTAGCGCCACCACATCCGGCTGGCGCAGCGCGGCGATAACCTCCGGCTGATTCAGCACCCGATGCTCATTCACCTTGCAGGTGACACACCAGTCCGCCGAGATATCCACAAACACCCGTTTCCCCTGCGCAAGCGCATCGCTGATTGCCTCCTCACTGAGCGGCTGCCACGGGATCGTCTGTTCGCTATTCTCAGCCGTGGTTACCGGCGTTGCGTTCATTATCCCGCGCAGCTGATATCCCCCGAATACGGCCAGCGCAATCACCACCACCCAGAACAGCGGCGATGATGTCTGACCGCGAAGGGCATAGACCACAATGGCGACCACAATCAGAAGCAGCATGAGGATGTGGCTGAACATCTCGCCCAGATGCAGACTCAGCAACGTCACCAGCCACAGGCTGGAGGCCAGCATCATCCCCCCCAGAATCACCTTCAGGGTATTCATCCAGCGGCCAGGTTTTGGCAGCAACAAGGCGGTTTTGGGGATCAGCGCCACGAACAGCCACGGCAAGCTCATGCCCACCCCGAGTATCAGGAAGATAAGCCACAGGGAATGCAGCGGTGCGCCCAGCGCAAAGGCCACGGCCGTACCGAGGAACGGCGCGGAACACGGCGTGGCAAGCAGCGTGGCAAACACGCCTTCGCAGAAGCTGCCCGTCAGTCCGGTTCCGCCCGTTGTGGCGAGCCGTCCGGTGGCGGCGGAAGGCAGAAACAGCTCAAACGCACCAAACAGGTTCAGCGCGAAGATAAAGGTCACGGCAACCATCAGCCCAATAAACCACGGGTTCTGGAACTGGATGCCCCAGCCCAGCGACGCACCGGTGAGTTTCAGAACGGTTACCATCGTGGCCAGCAGCATAAAGGAGGTCAGAATACCCGCACTGGTCGCCAGAAAACGCAGCCGGATTTTCCGCGTGTCCGTACCCGCCTGCAGGACGCTGCTGAGCTTCATGCCCATTACCGGCAATACGCAGGGCATCAGGTTCAGGATCAGACCGCCCAGCAGTGCAAAGGCCAACATTTTGACTGTTCCCGCTGGCGCACTCTGCACCACGTCTGCGGGGGCTGCGCCTACGGTCAGTTGCGTTTGCTGGGCTTTATCGCCATTGGTGACGACAAACGACAGCGTTTTCCCCGCAAGCGTCGCGGGTTTATCGCCCCACTCATCAGTGACCGGAACCGCGACCTGAAGCCGGTTTCCGGTGTGCTTAATCACCGGTTCGCCGGGCAGAATGTCACCCTCCAGCGGGTCAAAATAGATCCCGGGATTGACCCATTCGCCTTCCGTCGTGCCCGTCATCATCAGCTTGCCGTCTGATAACCAGGCGCTGAAGTCTGACGACACGCCTGACGCACCGGGTACTGAACGCATCGCGTCTTCGAATGCCGTACGAAAGCCCGCATCCGCTGGCGTGCGGAAATCCAGATGCAGCTTATAGTCCGTCAACAGACAGACGTTGCTGCAGGTTGAGAGCGTAAGCGTGGCATCGAGCACATCCGCGTCCGTCCCGGCGATCGTAATGGGGATCGTGACGCTATCGTGGTAGCCTTGGGTCGTCAGGCCCGAGATATCAAAGCGGGAAGGAACCGGCCAGTACCAGGTATCCTTAACGCCCTGTGGCCAGCTGATTTTCGGGGCCACGCCGCCCTCGCCCGGCGAACGCCAGTAGGTTTTCCAGCCGGGCTGCAGCTCCACGCTGAGCAGGCCGATGATGCGGTCGTGATCCCGCTCAGCCTGAAAGCGGATGCGGGCGTGATCGTTTTGCGGTGACACCAGCCAGCCCGTATCTGCCGCATGAGCAATACCCATGCAGGACAGCCACAGGAGGACGAGTCCCCTGAAAAGGTTAACCATGTTTTACTCCGTGAATAGTGAAAATTATCGTGTGGTGACGATGTTTTTCATTCACGGAAAACGCAGTTTTTGAGGTGTATTCGGGGAGGCGGTGCCTGGACAGGCTGCTCCCTGGAGAGAAATGTGCGCCGTTGGGTAAACAACTGCAGCAGAGCGAAGAAGATAATAATCGCCGGTAGCGCACCGTCAAAAAACAGCGGCTGGGCGCAAAGCAAAGACTGTGCGCCAAGTTGACACGGCGACGGGCCGGGCTGTTCAGCTTCCTGACCCGGGGCGTCAGCCATCATGAGCGTTTGCACCTGAGGATCCAGCCCCTGTAAAAAATGGTTGAGATAAACCGCACGCTGAACCAGGCAAATTGCCATTGCCAGACACGTGATTATCAGAAGCCATTTACCGAGAAGCTGACGGTTGCGCATAACGTTCCAAAATAACAAGACGCCCCGATCATAAACGATAGTGATGAATCTACAAGTCCCGACAGTGTAAGGTTTTGTCTGCCGGGAACATTATCCCCCTGTCAGCGCGTCATACACATCCCGCAATCGCGTGCGCAGGAACAACACGGCCTTATGCTTACGCGATAATAATGCCTGCTCGCTAACCGCGGTTTCCCCGGCCAGCAATTTGATGCTGTAGCCTTGTAGCTCCGTCTTCTCAAAGACCTCGCGCTGCGCTGCGGGCAGTTCAGCCAGCGCCTGCCCCAGCTCTTCCCACAGCAGCGTTTTGAGGTACTCCTCTTCCGGGGTATGCGGAACGCCGAACAGGGTTTCAGCGATCTCATCTTCCGGAAAATCGTCATCCTCCTCGCCTGTGAAACTGAAATAACCGGAGAGCGATACTTCACGCTTTTTCCGCGCCCGGTCGGTCATCTCATTTCGCGCCGCGCGAAACAGCCACGCGGCAACGTTTTCGACCGGCTGTTCCACCTTCATCAGCTGATACGTGATCTCCTGCAAAATATCGTCGGCGTCGTCACGTACCGGCGTTCTTCCGCTAATAAAGGCTCTCAGCCGGGCGCGGCAGGCATTAACCGCCGACATCAGCAAGGATCCGCCCGCCTCCCCGGTTTTCATCTCGCTCACTCTGCGTCCGGCGCTTTTGGCGCGTTGTCTTCACGCTTGTCATCACGGTGGCCGTGCCAGCCACAGTGCCCGCGACCATGGCGACCAAATCCTTCCCGGCGCTGCTGCATGAACGCTTCACGCTGTTCGGGCGTCATGTTCATCCAGCGTTCGTGCATCCGGCGGTGCGCACCAAACATACCCGGACGGAAACCCAGACCACCAAACAGGATCCGGCTCAATATCAAAATGCCCAGCGCCTGCCAGAAGCCAATGGCTTTCACGCCGAGGATCGCCGGGAGTAAGGCGTTCCACAGGGACATCACCAGCAGACCGAGCACGATAAAAATGACCGCGCCGATGACTAAGCCCTTGCCCATACGGTGGCGACCGAATCCGCGCCCGTGACCTCTGCCGTGCATATCAAACTCTCTCATGGTGTTGACCTCGTTTACAGTAACTGATTATGGCTTGTGATGAGGTAGACGGATGAGGAACAAAAATATTGCTAAAAATTTTTAAAAACATCGTAGTCAATGTGGTTTACGCTTTTCGCGACTGACGAACGGAAACAGCATAAAAATTAAAACCCGTAATAATGCCGTTCTGTTCGCGCTTTTAAATCAGGTTATTTATTCAGCAGGTTTGATATTGATGCTTTTTAAATGCCCTACTCCTGTTGTTGAGACTATTCCTATAATCATCCAAAAAACCTTCTATTTAACAATACTCTAAAGCGAGGCTTAATTAACTATTTTTAGTTAAAAGTTTGTAATCATTACATCTCTGTCTATTATTCATAGCGTCATGCCCTGCAGCAGGAAATAGAAACAGACACATTAAAAAGGAGCAATCCGGTAATGATAGGCAGACTGACGAATTATATCCTCTGGTACCACACTGTCTGGGTGTTTATATTTTTATTAGTGGTCGGCGTGGCTGCTGGCGTATTTTTTAATGCCATACTGCATTTTCATGGGGATGACGCATTCCTGACAGGATTAATTTTCTTTTTATTCCCGGCGCTACTGGTATGCCTTCGGCTACATCGGCTATCAGCGAAACATCGCCAAAGATAATGCCCGTCGCACCGGTTGTTGAATCAAAACAATTTGCAAAATTAAGCTGAAACCAACAATTTAGCCGCGTTTATTGCCGGGTGGCGCTACGCTTACCCGGCTTACAATCCACAATAATATCAAGCCTGCACTGGCAAACTAAAACTCGAAATACTCCGCGTGAGCTGCTGGGCCTGCTCTTCCAGCGACGCGGCTGCCGCGGCGGACTGTTGCACCAACGCGGCGTTCTGTTGGGTCACGCCGTCCATCTCCGTCACTGCCTGCCCGACCTGACTAATCCCGCGACTCTGCTCTTCAGAGGCCACAGAGATCTGCTCCATCAGCGTGTTCACTTTATTGACGGAACTGATAATCGAGTCAATCACCTCCCCTGAGCGCCCCACCAGTTCGGCACCGTTTTTGACGCTGGAAACCGACTGGGCAATCAGGCTTTCGATATCCTTGGCCGCCACCGCGCTTTTCTGCGCCAGCGTGCGAACTTCGCTGGCTACCACGGCGAAACCACGCCCCTGGGTACCGGCGCGCGCCGCTTCTACCGCCGCGTTAAGCGCCAGAATGTTGGTCTGGAAAGCGATGCTGTTGATCACGCTGGTGATGTCCTCGATGCGCTTCGAGTTCGCGGCGATGGTATTCATCGTTTCAATCACTTCACGCGTGACGGCCTCCCCGGTGTGGGCATTTTTCACCGCGTCCTGCACCAGTTTTCCGGCCTGATAGACGTTATCGGTGTTATTGGCGACGGTCGCGCTCAGTTCTTCCATGCTGGCCGCCGTCTGGGTTAGCGCAGAAGCCTGCTGTTCGGTGCGCGAAGCCAGGTCGATATTCCCGGAGGCAATCTCCTGTGCGGCATGGGTCACGGTATGACTCGCGTCACGCACCTGGGCGATGGTTGCCAGCAGCGCCTGGCGCATCTGCTCCATAGAGCCCATCAGGTGATCAATTTCATTGCCGGAATTCCCCTTCACAGGCACCGGAATATCGAGTTTGCCTGCGGCAATCTGGCTGCAATGTTCACGTGCCAGATTAACCGGTGCCAGAACAAGGCGTTTCATAAGCAGGCTGACGGCGACGATCACCAGCACAAACAGCAGCGCGATAGCAGCGATAATCGCCAGGCCAGAAACAAAGTTACTGCTCGCATCTTCGTTCAGGCTTTTTGCATAGGCCTGATGTACGGCCAGAACCTGGTCGAGGACAATCTCATACTGACGATCGAGGCGCGAGACTTCCGGTATCAGGGCATTGAATTTGGCAATATCGTGCGCGGCGGCAGCATCAATGAGCGGTGCCAGCCCCTGGTTACGGTAATTCTGCCAGGCATCCTGATAAGCGCTTACCAGCGGCGCTTCATCGGTCAGACGGGGAGACGCCATAAAGGCAGCAAAGGCGCGATCGGCTTTGGTCAGTGCCTCTTTTACTGCGGCAAGCTTCGCAGATTCATCCGCTGATGCGCCCGCCTCTACCATCTTCACATACTCCATCACCCGGACGCGCAGCGTGCGGCTATGGTTGATGGGATCAATAATTGACAGCACCACCTGGATCTCTTTGTTCACGTTATCCAGGGAGTTATTACTTTTGATGATGAGGCCAACGCTGGTGAGGGTGCTGGCGATAAAGAAGAAAAGCAGCGAGAAAAAGACAATCAGGGATGATTTTTTTAACGACATGAACCGATACCTCAAAGAAAATTATTCCTTATGGTTATCGGCTAAACCAAAACTTAAATTAATTAAAGTTATTGATGTATCCCGTCGTCCGGCAGGGCTATTCTGCCGCTTTATAGCGCCGCTGCAGGGTGGCATCCAGTTTCCGCTGCACGGGCTCTGGCGTTTCACCGTCGATCAATTTCCCAATCAGATCAAAGCAGTGCCATGCAAGCTGACGGTTATCCTGGCGCACGGTATCCACCGGGATCGTGAGCGAATCGTAAAGATAGTGATCGTCAAAGCTCGCTAACCTGATGTCACTTTGCAACAGATTGTGCTGCCCCATGTAGCGCAGCACCCCTTCCAGCAGGCCGCAGGCGGCGGTAAACAGGGCTTTTGGCGGACGCCCCAGGCGAGCACAGAGTTCGGCGAACATCTCGTAACCGGAACTCGGGTGATAATTTCCGTGTATGATCCACTCCGGGCGCAGCGTAACGTTCGCGTCGCGCAAACCCTGCTTAAACCCTTCAAGGCGGTCGCGCGTGGGGGAAAGCCGTGGTTGCCCACCGAGGAAGTAAAACTCATCAGGGTGCTGGCGGGCAATGTCGGCCACCAGTTTGGCTGTCGGGGTAATGGAATCGGTGATCACCAACGGCAGCGAGCTGTCATTCATGTGGCGGTCAAAGAGCACCACGGGCAGCTGTTCACTCAGTTTCTGGTAATCCGCATCGTTGAGCATGCTGGAGGCAACAATCAGCCCGTCGACCTGACGCGCCACCATGTTGTTGACCACCACGGTCTCCTGCCCCGGGTTTTCATCGCTACAGGAGATGAGCAGCTGAACGCCCGCCTCGCGGCACAACGTCTCCAGTTCGTGAGAAAACACGGCAAACCCGTAGTTGGTGATCTCCGGGACCACCAGACCAATGGTGTGGCTGCGGTTATCGCGCAGCGAGCGGGCGTGAATGCTGGGCTGGTAGTGATGCTCTTTCGCAATGGCCAGCACGCGCTCACGGGTCTCTTCCGCCACGCGAAGCTCTTTGCTGCGTCCGTTCAGTACCAGGCTGGCGGTGGCTTTTGACACCCCCGCCAGCTCCGCGATGTCTTTAATGGTGACGCGTTTTGTTTTTCTCACAACGACTTAGATCCGGCTGCCAAAACCGCTATTCTACCATGCAGCCGCGCAGCGACCAGTAGCGTAATGTGATGTCGGACGCACCTTCGAATCGCACCCGGGCCGGTTGGTCAGGAAAATAGCGACTGCTCATCACCCCTTCGCCGTGGTTGATGAAAATTTCGACGCTGGAGCGGTCGCACAGAACGCGCAGATGGTAAACCTCACCCAGCCAGTAGCGGGTTAACGTCTCACCCGTTTGCAGGCTGGCACGTTCCAGACGCAGGCCATTGCCATCGACCGTGAGGTGCAGCGCACCGGCAAAATCCAGTTTCGCGCAGGCAGCGCTCAGCTCGAACTCAAGGCGCGAGGCATCAAGCTCCGGCGCATCGCAGGCGTTGCCCTGCCAGTGCAGTTCCTCTTCACGCAGCATTTCCAGCTCACGCACCGGAGTCTGCCAGAGCTTGCCGTCGCGGTAGCGCAGCTCTCGCGGACAGGTCATCTGATGGATCCAGCCCTGTGCCCGGGTGGGCTGCAGCATCTCTTCCCCGTCAGGCACGCCCATCCAGCCAATCAGGATCCGCCGGCCATCTTCCGCCAGCGTCGTTTGCGGGGCGTAGAATTCAAAACCGGCATCCAGTTCGTGTAACGCACCGTGCTCAAATGCGCCGCGCTGATAGTCAAACGCCCCGCTCATCCAGGCTGCCGGATAGGTGTTGAGATAACGATGCGGCTCACGCGCCAGCCCCTGCGGGCAGCAGATCAGAACGTGCGTCCCGTCGAGGGCAAACAGGTCCGGGCACTCCCACATGTATCCCGCATCCGTGAGTCCGTTGACGCCGTGACCGGCGATTTCTCCGCACGATTCCCACGTGTGCAAATCGGCAGACCTGAACAGCAGCACTTTGCCCCGCTTTTGCACATCCTGCGCGCCCAGCACCATGTACCACTGCCCGTCGTGCTGCCACACTTTCGGGTCGCGCACGTGGCCGGTGTAGCCATCCGGCAGCGCCAGCACCGGCCCCAGTTTTTTAAAGGTCCCGTCCGGTTGTTCCACCGCCAGGCACTGCCAGGCGGTGCGGCTGCCGTCATCGAACTTAACGTTGCCGGTATAGCACAGCGTCAGCATCCCGTTGTTGTCCACGGCGCTGCCGGAATAGCAACCGCTGCGGTCGTACTCTTCATCTGGCATCAGCGCCATCGGCTCGTGCTGCCAGTGCAGCAGATCGTGCGAACTCCAGTGCCCCCAGCATTTATACCGGTGATCGCAGCCCAGCGGGTTCCACTGATAAAACAGATGGTAGCGCCCGGCAAACCAGATAAAACCGTTCGGATCGTTCATCAGCCCCGTCACCGGTGCCGGGTGCCACTGCGGGTAGTGGCGGTCGGCACGGGCGTGCGGTTGGCCTTTCATCACGGCCTGCAGCACGGCAGGCCAGCGGGAAGGTAATGTCATTATTCAGAGTCCGTTTTATATTTCAGCAGCAGCGAGACGGTAAACGCCACGCCAAAGGCAATCACCATGCCGATAATATAGTTGAGCAGCGAACTGGCCTGTACGATGGCCATCCCCGGTAGCGCCGTCAGCCCTACCGCCGTCATGTAGACATGCACCGACACCACCCATGCGCCGCCCACCGCACCGCCAATCAGCGCGGCCACAAACGGTTTCACGAAACGCAGGTTGATACCAAAGATAGCGGCTTCGGTAATGCCGAGCATGGCCGAGAACGCCGACGGTAAGGTAATGGCTTTGATTTTTGCGTCTTTGGTTTTAAACCACACCGCCAGGCACGCACCACCCTGCGCCACGTTCGCCATGGCCCAGATGGGCAGCAGGAAATTAACGCCAATCGACGGATTCCCCAGCAGCCCGGCTTCAATCGCGTGGAAGCTGTGGTGAATGCCGGTAATAACAATCACCGAATAGAGCCCGCCGAACAGCAAACCGGCCAGCCAGCCCGCGTGGGTAATCAGCGTGCTCAGAATAAAGGAGATGCCATCGCCTAACGCGCGTCCCGCCGGGCCGATAATCAGCAGCGCGATAAAACCGGAGAGAATGACGGTCAGGAACGGCGTCAGGATCAGGTCTAACGCATCCGGGATGACCTTGCGCAGGTTTTTCTCCACAATGCTCATAAACCAGACGGCCAGCAGCACCGGGAACACCGTTCCCTGATAGCCAATCATGGCAATCTCAAGGCCGAAAAAGTTCATGGTGTGGAAGCCGGACGCCACGCCCCAGGCGTTGGTCAGCGCCGGGTGGGTCAAAATGCCACCTAGCGTGGCGCCTAAATAGGGATTACCGCCAAACTCACGCGCGGCGGTAAAACCAATCAGGATCGGTAAAATAATAAACGCCGCCGAGCTGCACATATCCAGCATGATGTAGATGGCGTTATCGGCATTCACCCAGCCGTAGGTTTTCACCATTCCGAGCAGGCCCATCAGCAAACCGGACGCAACAATGGCGGGAATGATCGGTACGAAAATATTGGAAAGCAGGCGGGCAATGCGCTGGAACGGGTTGAGCTTACGCGCCGCGAGATCTGCCGCTTCTGACTTGCTGGATTCACCTATCCCTGCCGCCTGAATAAAAGCCGCGTAAACCTTATTCACCACGCCGGTGCCAAAAATCACCTGCATCTGGCCCGCGTTACGAAAACAGCCTTTCACCCCCTCGACCTTGCCGATGGCCTGCTGGTCAGCAAGCGCATCGTCGACCAGCACCAGACGAAGGCGCGTTGCGCAGTGCGCGGCACTGGCGATGTTCTCTTTGCCACCGAGCAGCGGAATGAGCGCACGGGAAATATTATCAAAATCCATAGTTACCTCTGCCTGACTTCATTTTTATGATGTTTGATACGCTCCCGCCTGGCGGGAGCGTGAAGGGTTAAAACCAGGTTTCCATCTGGACCCCAAAGTTCCATTCCCCGCCAGCGTTAAAGCCGCTGCTGCCAAAGGCGTCATCGCTGGCGTAGTTATCCAGTTTGCTGCTCCAGTCCATCCAGGTGGCAAACAGGCGCAGTTCAGGACGGCTGAAGAAATCGCCAATTTTGCCCGCCTTTAAGGTCGGTGCGAAGGTCAGCTTGTAGAAGCTGCCGTTAACGGCGTTGCGATCTTTGTAGCCTTCCGGGTTCAAATCCATGTACTGATAGCTGCCCTCAAACGCCAGGGCGATATTCTGCGTAACCTCTTTGATCAGGCGGGTATTGAGCGTAACCCACTCGTAACTGTCGCCTTTGACGTAGCGGTCTTTACTGCTCTGGGCCAGTACAGCAGGCGCGATATGCCAGCCACCGCCGAGCGGCGTGACACCGTAACTTGCGAAGCGCCAGGTATCGGCTTCTGACAGCAGCGCGCCATCAGAGCCGATGCTTTTAACTTCTGCCCCCAGGCCGTGACCATACAGCAGCGCCGTTTTCGCTGAGCCTTCTCGCAGGCCGTAGAAGCTGTCATTGTGCAGACCCACCAGGGCATGCACGCCGGTGTTCGCCGCATCGGTTTTAATCAGATCGCCATTGCTGTCCTTGCGTTCGTCGTTATCCTTCGCCCGCAGGCCGCTCACCATCAGCTGGAATGGCCCGGCAAAGTGATTCATGCTGAGGATATAGTTCTGAACGTTGTTGTCGATCTGCTCTTCGCTGCCGAAGTTGCGCCCGTAAATCGAGAAGTTGCTGCGCAGCGTATCATTCCACTTCACGTCGTAGACACCGCCGCCGGTACCGGCGAGGAACACGACGTCAGAATCCAGCCAGTGAATATCAAAGTTATCGCGGTCAAAGCGTTTACCGGCCCAGAAGGTACTCCCTTTCAGCGCGCCAGTGAAATCAGGCAGATTGCCCAGCTCGGCAAAGGCCTGACGAATGTTAAGATCGCTGGTATCGGCTGACCAGTCGTTATAGGTCTTCTGCCCGTCGGCTAACATGGCCTTAAAGCGCGTGGTCGCCCCACTCTCCAGCGTCTGTTTGTGTTCCACATTTAGCTCAACGTAGGTATCCGCTTCGTTACCCAGACGACCGACCGCGCCCCCGGTTTCCCCGGCAGGCGTCAGATACGGACCGCTTTTGCTGCTGGACGCCGCATCATTCATCAGCAGGCCTGAGCGGGCATAACCGTGAAATTCAAAACCACTACTCTGATCGGCTTTCTTTTCCAGCACCGTGGTACGCTGGGCCACCTCCTGGGTGGTGGTCTGTGTCTGCTGCTGCGCGGCAACCAGCTGCTGCGTTTTTTGTTCTGCTGCCGTCGCGCGTTTCTCCGCATTCTGGGCGCGCATTTCCGCATCCTGAAGACGCTGTTCCAGCGCCGCCAGGCGCGATTCAATGCTTGTCATATCGGTCTGGGCAAAAACAGAGGTACTACCGGCCAGCATGCCAATCATCACGGCAAATCTGCGTTTTTTATACATTTTGTCGCATCCCTAAAAAAAGTGTTTTGATAATGCTAAATTGCTAAACCGGTTTAGGTTGCTGATACTAAACCCGTGAATTTTGGATCGGCAATACTTTTTGCTAAACCGTTTTAGTAAGTGTGATCGAGGCGACAATTCAGGCCGCCGGTCGGCGGCCAGGAAGGAATTACAGGTTGTGACGGTACGGCAGCGCGGTCATTGCCCCTTTGGCCGTCGTGGCCAGTGCACCACAGCGCTGGGCCAGTGCAAGGGTTGTTGCCAGATCCTGGCCTGACGAGGCCAGGCCGAACAGCAACCCTGCGACGAACGCATCGCCTGCGCCGGTGGTATCAACACACGCTACCGGTGTGGCCGGATAGTGTGTCGTGATGCCCTCATGCCAGGCCATTACCCCCTCTTTACCCAGCGTCACCAGCACCAGTCGGGCCGGACAATGGCGCATCAGCGCCGCCAGACCGGTTTCGATATGGGATTCGCCGGTCAAAAACGTCAGCTCTTCAACGGAGAGCTTCACCACGTCCGCGCGCTGTAGCGCCAGTTCGAGGCAACGGCGAAGATCGCCCTCATCCTGCCAGAGGTCGGGGCGAATGTTGGGGTCGAAGCTGACAAAACCACCGGCTTTTTTAATTGCATCCATCGCCTGAAAAGTGGCAGAGCGACTCGGCTCCGCGCTGAGCGCAATGGAGCAGACGTGCAGCCACTCTTTGGCCCTGAAAGGCGGCAGATCGGTGGAATCGAGAAACAGATCGGCGCTCGGCCGAACCATAAACGTAAACGAGCGTTCGCCCTGTTCGTCCAGATCAACCACCACCGTTGAGGTGCGGTGAGCCGGATCGAGGCGCATCCACTGCACATCAACCTGCTCATCCGCCAGCGTTTTCTGCATAAAGCGGCCAAACGGATCGTCGCCAACCCTGCCAATAAAGGCACTTTTTCCGCCCAGTCGGGCGATGCCGACCGCCACATTTGCCGGTGCGCCGCCGGGACATTGCAGCAATTTGCCGTCCCCCTCTGGCAGTAAATCCACCACTGCATCACCGAGTACCCAGATTTTATCCATGTCATCCTCGCAGCTAAACTATGTTAAACCGTTTTAGCTATTTAAACACAGGCTGACTAAAGGGGAAATAATCAGGAAGGAAAAAGCGTTATCGTACCAGGTGCGGCCAGTGAATATCGCCCACCCCGTTAAGCTGCGGCCGGGCAAACAGAAACCCCTGGAAACGGCGAATACCGGCGGATTCCAGCCAGCACCACTCCTCCAGCTTCTCAATGCCTTCCGCCACCAGCGTGATCTCAAGGTCGGTGCAGCAGCTCACTATCGATCGGACAATCGCCTGTTTTGGGCCGCTGAGATGAATATTGCTGACAATTTCCCGATCGATCTTGATTTTATCCGGCTGGAAGCGGGTAAGCAGTGAAAGCCCCGCATACCCGGAGCCGAAATCATCGATCGCCAGGCCAATACCTTCACCCCGAAGCTGTTTGATCGCGCTGTTGAACTTGTTAAAGCCGGAAATCATCTCGTTTTCAGTTACTTCTATGACCACCTGCTCCGGCTGAAGCCCGTGTTGTCTGATTTGCTCCACCAGAAACTCGACCGCCCCGGGCACCTTGACCAGCGACATGGGAAGCAAATTCACCGCAATTTTATGGCTGCCGATACCCAGTTTCTCCGCAAGCGCAAAGGCATACGCTTTGGTTTGCAGATCCACTTCGTAGAGCTTGTCCTGATCGAGCGTTTTGAAGAAATGTTCCGGGCACCCGCCATCGTTGCCACGAATAAGCGCTTCTAGTGAACTGATTTTCCCTTCCGAGGGCTCGACTATCGGCTGCAGCGCAAACTGACAGATTTGACCGGCAATCAACCCCATGGCCTCACCGAAGGGCGCTTTTTCACATGCGAGCGTCCATTTTCCCGCATCCACCGGGTTCCTCGTCTGGCCGGTATGTTTTCCGGTGATAAAGGTCTGAATGAATTTGAACACCCGATCATCGGATATGAGATAGCTTTCCAGCTGGCTGTAATGCAAAACCGACTCAAGCACCTCTTTTGGGGACTGGACCTGCAGGTCAAACAGCAGCATGCCGACATTGTCAAACCGTCTGCGGGGGCCGTAGTCCCGCATCAGTTCGACGACGCCACTGTGGCGCTCATCATCGCGAATTTTGTGGAACAGCTTCACGACGCTCTCTTCCGCGCCCTCAAGGATTTGCAAGACGTCACAGCCGTTCGAGAGCAGGACACCCGTGATGTTCAGTTTGGCATTGCGGCTTCGTGCTCGTTCTACCAGCGCGCTTAATTCCGCGGACCGGCAGGATAAATGTAACTGGCTTCGATAAATCAGGGTGGTGAGCACAGGAATGGGTTCCAGAATAAGGGAGGCGCCGGGGAAGTTACTGTTTAACATACTTCACCAGCGCTACCTAATAAATTAACGGCTTAAGGGATCACCCTTTTTCCTCAGCCCCGATGCGGTTGTCGATCCGCATCTTCATGTAGTCGTAAAACGGATTTGAGGTCACCCGCATCAGGGCATCTTTACCCACGCTCAGTACGGAGGTCTCTCCCCACAACGCAATGGTGCCCAGGCTGATGCCATAGCGGTTTTTCACGGCAGGATGCCGGCCATACAGATCGTCATCAGGCGGGAAAGGTACGGCGACATGCGAAAGCGAATAGACCTCCGGCGGATACTGCTGCGCCAGCGGCTCCACGGTCTCCTCAGTGCTGCCTGCGGGGATGTGCTTCGCGACCGTGGCGAAACGCTCGGCACTGGCGTTGGTAACAATCGTGACACTGTAACGTCTTTGCGCAGACGGCAACAGCTCAGAGAGGGCCGTCCACGACGACGGCCGGAATAACGGGCGGAAACTCGCCGCCTGGTTGATATCAAACACCACCAGTTCGCTGCCGTTGGCCGGAAGCTGGTCGAATAACCCCGTGACAACCGCACGGGTACTGACGGTGGAATCCATCACCGACTGAAAGGCCAGTACCGGCGGCAACCGATCCAGCGTGTGGTTTTGTGCATCGCGGCCAATCTGCTCCTGCAGCGCCTTCGTCAACAGCCACGACTGACGCGCCGCGTTTACCGGGAAAGAATTGTATTTGTAAGGGTTATACTCCGGCGCGATATTCAGCCACGCCGCTTTCGCAAACGCCGGTAACAGTGCCGGTAAGCCTGCGAATCCGGCAAAGCGGGCAAACGCCGTGACGCCAATCATCGGTGACAACAACACCAGTTGCTGAGGTTTTCGCAGCGAAGGCGACTCCAGCGCGTCCAGGGTGTATTTCATCGCCAGCGCCCCGCCGTTGGAATAGCCCGCCAGATGCAAAGGAACGTTATCCCCCGCCAGACGGGAGGCTTCGCGCACGGCAAGACGCGTCGCCGCCAGCCACATCTCCCAGTCAACGTTTGTCAGCGCCCCTGGTGCCGTCCCGTGCCCGGGCAGACGCGGCACCACGGCCACAAATCCGCGCTGCTGATAATCAACGGCAAGGTGCTTAACGCTATAGGGCGAATCGGTGAGTCCGTGCAGTAAAACCACCGCACCACGCGGTTTACCGGCAGGCATCAGCACAAACGAGCGATTTGCATCCGGAGTAAATTTTCCGGGCCACACCAGGCTCTGACGGTAGTAGCGGTTTAAGGCGGTACGCTCCTCCCCCTTCGTTTTTGCCGTGACCGCGTTATCCAGGTCGGTGAAGATGGCCTTTTCCCGGTCGAGATAGTCAGCAAAGTTCGCCTTATCCAGCTCGCTTACGCTCATTTCATCCGCACGCCAGGTATGCCAGAGATGTAACGCCGGCCCCTGCTGCGAGAGATATACCCGCACTGCCAGCAGCACAACCACGATAATCCCTATGACCATCGCCACTTTCTTTGCGAGAGCCATCAGGCGCACGCTGACACGCCAGGGCAGATTCGCCATGCCGGGTTCCTTCTCTTAGTCACTGTGTTTGTATCTTATCAAAAATGTGAAGGGGCTGACGTATTCACCAAATTCATCTCTGTCGAATCCGACAATGCACCAAAAGTGAACTACGCTGCACAAATGTTGATCATTGGTTAATCAAATATTGCATTAAATTTACAGCACAGCGGCTTTTCGCCGTCATGTGAACATGGCACGCGTCATGCATTGTTAACCAGGTAACAGAATTCCGGCCATTGACAGCCGGTTAACAGCGAGGCGGTAATGACCACCAAACCTGAAATGCTGAACCGTATCGAAGCCACCTTCAGCCAGCTGACGCCCAGCGAAAAGCGTGTGGCAAGCTGGATGCTGGCGCACGCCGCGCTGATACCGTTTGAGACGGCAGAGAGCGTGGCGCTGACTACCGGCACCAGCGGGATCACCGTCGGGCGCTTCCTGCGCAAGCTGGGGTATCGCAACCTGGACGATGCCAAAAAAAGCCTGCGCGATCCTTATCAGCCCTGGGGTATGAACGAACGCCTGGACTCCTGGCAACAGCAGCGTCCGCTCTCGGATCGCCTCCAGCACTCCCTTTCGCTGGAGGTGGACGCAATCACCCATGTTTATCAGCTGGCACAAACCGATGTCTTTAAGCAAATCGTCCATCAGCTCACCCATGCTGAGGCGGTGTTTGTGCTGGGTATTCAGTCAACGCGCGGGATTGCCAACGCCTTCTTCAGCCACCTGGAATACCTGCGCCCGCGCGTGAGCTACTCCGAGGGGTTATCCGGCAGTTGGGTTGAATCGCTCAACTCCGGTTTTGACCACCCTTATGTGGTGCTGACCGATACCCGCGCCTATTCCGCCATTGCCCGGCAGTACTGTCGTGTCGCAAGTGAGAAAAGTATTCCGATGGCCCTGATCACCGATATCTGGTGTCCGTGGGCGCGGGATTACCCTATTGATTTATTGCAGGTTAAAACCGATACCGGCCACTTCTGGGATTCGCTGGCCCCTGTGAGCTGTCTTTTCAACCTGCTGCTGTCAGGCGTGGTCCAGGCGCTGGGTGATGCGCTTGCAGACCGTCTGACGATAAACCGTGAATTACAACAAGAGTTTGGACAATTCGAACGCTAAAGGAGCGGAGCTATGCCCGAAGAGAGTGAACTGATCGATGTCGCCAGAATGTTTCCTGAGTTGCATATCGATCTGAAATACGCCACCGCCGATAACCTGACTGGCCGTCCCATTTATCAGGAGGCGCTGTGTTTGCTACATACCGATGCCGCCACCGCGCTGGCGAAATCGATTGGCATCGCCACGCTCGCCGGACTGAAACTGGTGGTCTACGACGCCTATCGCCCACAGCAGGCCCAGGCGCAGCTGTGGGATGCGTGCCCGAACCCGGAATATGTGGTGGATGTGGCCATTGGCTCCAATCACAGCCGCGGCACGGCCATCGACGTCACCCTGATGGATGAACATAACAACGTGCTGGATATGGGGGCCGGGTTTGATGAGATGGATGACCGTTCTCATCCGTATCATCCCTCCGTGCCGCCGCACGCCCAGCGCAACCGCCTGCTGCTTAACGCCATCATGTTTGGCGGCGGCTTTGTGGGGATCGGCAGCGAATGGTGGCACTTCGAGTTGCCAAACGCCGCCAGTTATCCCCTTCTTGACGATCGTTTCGCCTGTTTTCCGTTAACGCACCCCCCTCTTTAAACCTGGAGCACTGCCATGAAAACAACGCTTCTCACGACGCTTATCGCCGCCACGCTGGCCCTGAGCATGCCTGCTGCGCAGGCCGCCGTTCCGAAAGACATGCTGGTGATAGGTAAAGCCGCCGACCCGCAAACCCTCGATCCGGCAATCACCATCGATAACAACGACTGGACCGTCACCTATCCGTCCTATCAGCGTCTGGTGAAGTACAAGCCTGGCACCACGGAGGTCGAAGGCGATCTGTCCACGGGCTGGAAGGCATCTGAGGATCAGAAAGAGTGGACCTTCACCCTGACGGACAATGCTAAATTCTCTGACGGCACGCCGGTCACCGCCGAAGCGGTAAAACTGTCGTTTGAGCGCCTGCTGAAACTCAGCCAGGGGCCGTCTGAAGCGTTCCCGAAAGATCTCAAAATTGACGCCGTTGATGACCACACGGTGAAATTCACCCTCAGCCAGCCGTTTGCTCCCTTCCTCTATACCCTGGCGAATGACGGTGCATCGATTATTAACCCGGCCGTACTGAAGGCCAATGCCGCCGATGACGCGCGGGCTTATCTGGCGCAGAATACCGCCGGTTCCGGACCATTTATGCTGAAGAGCTGGCAAAAAGGTCAGCAGCTGGTGCTGGTGCCTAACCCGCACTGGGCGGGAGATAAGCCCCACTTTAAGCGCGTCTCGGTGAAAATTATCGGTGAAAGCGCGTCGCGTCGCCTGCAGCTTTCCCGTGGCGATCTGGATATTGCCGACTCCCTGCCTGTCGATCAGCTTTCTGCGCTCAAGCAGGAGGGCAAAGTCGCCGTGGCGGAGTATCCGTCCCTGCGCGTGACCTATCTCTATCTCAACAACAGCAAAGCACCGTTGAATCAGGTGGATTTGCGCCGGGCCGTCTCCTGGGCAACCGATTATCAGGGAATGGTGAAAGGCATTCTCAGCGGTAACGGCAAGCAGATGCGCGGCCCGATCCCGGATGGCATGTGGGGCTTTGACGCCACCGCCATGCAGTACAGCTTTGACGAGGCCAAAGCGAAAGCGGCGCTGGAGAAAGTCAAAGATAAACCGGCCAGCCTGACGTTCCTCTACTCGGACAACGACCCGAACTGGGAGCCTATCGCCCTCTCCACTCAGGCCAGCCTGGGCAAGCTCGGTATCAACGTCAAGCTGGAAAAACTGGCTAACGCCACCATGCGCGACCGCGTGGGTAAAGGCGACTATGACATTGCCATTGGCAACTGGAGCCCGGACTTTGCCGACCCGTACATGTTCATGAACTACTGGTTTGAGTCGGACAAAAAAGGTCTGCCGGGCAACCGCTCGTTCTATGAGAACAAAGAGGTTGATTCCCTGCTGCAGGCGGCGCTGAAAACCACGGACCAGGCGGAGCGCACCCGCGATTACCAGCAGGCGCAGAAGATTGTAATTGACGAAGCGGCCTACGTTTATCTGTTCCAGAAGAACTACCAGCTGGCAATGAACAAAGAGGTCAAAGGCTTCACCTTTAATCCAATGCTCGAGCAGGTATTCAACATCGCCACCATGAGCAAGTAACGGTTTCGCCGGGGGAAAGTGTATGACATTCTGGAGCATTGTGCGCCAGCGCTGCTGGGGGTTAATCCTGGTAGTAGCCGGTGTCTGTATCATCACCTTTATCATTTCACACCTGATCCCCGGCGATCCGGCCCGCCTGCTGGCCGGTGACCGTGCCAGCGACGAGATTGTGCAGAACATTCGCCAGCAACTGGGACTGGATCAGCCGCTCTATATCCAGTTTGGCCGCTATGTGGACGCCCTGGCGCACGGCGATTTAGGGACCTCTATCCGTACCGGGCGGCCGGTGGCGGAAGATTTAAAAGCCTTCTTCCCTGCCACGCTGGAGCTGGCGTTCTGTTCCCTGCTGCTGGCGCTGGTGATCGGCGTTCCGCTGGGGATTTTATCGGCGGTCTACCGTAACCGCTGGCTGGATCATCTGGTACGGCTGATGGCGATGACCGGGATCTCCACACCGGCCTTCTGGCTGGGTCTGGGCGTCATCGTCTTGTTCTACGGCCATCTGCAGCTTCTGCCCGGCGGCGGCAGGCTGGACGACTGGCTCGACCCGCCGGCCCACGTGACGGGCTTTTATCTGCTGGATGCCCTGCTGGAGGGTAACGGCGAGGTCTTTTTCAACGCCCTGCAACACCTGATTTTACCGTCACTGACGCTGGCGTTTGTTCATCTTGGCATCGTGGCGCGTCAGGTACGTTCCGCCATGCTGGAGCAGCTCAGCGAAGATTATATTCGCACCGCCCGCGCCAGCGGCTTGCCGGGCTGGTATATCGTCCTGCGGTATGCCCTGCCGAATGCGATGATCCCATCCATTACCGTACTCGGGCTGGCGCTGGGCGATCTGCTTTATGGTGCGGTACTGACCGAAACCGTCTTTGCCTGGCCAGGCATGGGCGCCTGGGTGGTGACCTCCATTCAGGCGCTGGATTTCCCTGCCGTCATGGGCTTCGCCGTGGTGGTTTCACTGGCCTATGTGGTCGTCAATCTGGTGGTTGATCTGCTCTATCTGTGGATTGACCCTCGTATCGGGCGCGGAGGTGCCGAATGATGTTGACTGAGGAAACGCCCGTCCCCGTAAACACAACGAAACCGGGCATCGACTGGCCAAGGCTGTTCTGGATGCTGCGTCAAAGCCCGCTCACGCTGATCGGCGGGGTGATTATGCTGGTGATGCTGTTGCTGATGGTAACTTCACCGTGGATCGTCCCCCATGATCCGAACGCGCTGGATCTCACTGCCCGGTTGCAGGCCCCGTCTGCGCAACACTGGTTTGGTACCGATGAAGTCGGACGCGATCTGTTCAGCCGCGTGCTGGTCGGTAGCCAGCAATCCATTACCGCCGGGCTGGCGGTGGTGGTGATTGCCGGGAGTATCGGCTCGCTGCTGGGCTGTTTGTCCGGCGTGCTGGGCGGGCGCGGCGATGCCATCATTATGCGGGTGATGGACATTATGCTCTCCATTCCCTCCCTGGTACTGACCATGGCGCTGGCGGCGGCGCTGGGACCGAGTCTGTTTAACGCCATGCTGGCGATTGCGATTGTGCGTATCCCGTTTTACGTTCGCCTGGCACGCGGGCAAACCCTGGTGGTGCGCCAGTTTACCTATGTGCAGGCCGCCCGCACATTTGGCGCATCGCGCTGGCATTTGATCAGCTGGCACATTCTGCGTAACGCCCTGCCACCGCTGATCGTGCAGGCCTCGCTGGATATTGGCAGCGCCATTCTGATGGCTGCCACGCTGGGCTTTATCGGCCTTGGGGCACAGCAGCCCACCGCAGAATGGGGAGCGATGGTGGCCGTGGGTCGCAACTATGTGCTCGACCAGTGGTGGTACTGCGCCTTTCCTGGTGCGGCAATTCTGATCACTGCCGTCGGGTTTAATCTGTTTGGTGACGGCATTCGCGACCTGCTGGATCCGAAATCGGGAGGAAAACAGGCATGAGCGAAGCAGTATTAACCATTGACGATTTACACCTGAGCTTCCCGATATTTCGCGGTGAAGTTCACGCCCTGAACCACGTATCGCTGGAGATCAAACGCGGCGAGATTGTTGGCGTAGTGGGCGAATCCGGCTCCGGAAAATCGGTAACGGCGATGCTGACCATGCGTCTGCTGCCGGAGGGCAGTTACCGGATCCATCGCGGGCAGGTAAAACTGTTGGGTGAAGATGTCCTGAATGCATCCGAGAAACAGCTCCGCCAGTGGCGCGGTGCCAAAGTGGCGATGATTTTTCAGGAGCCGATGACAGCGCTGAACCCAACGCGACGAATTGGCAAACAGATGGTGGAGGTGATCCGCCAGCATCAGCCCCTTTCACGGCGTGATGCCGGGAAAAAAGCGATCACCCTGCTGGAAGAGATGCAGATCCCGGATGCGGCGGAGGTCATGGAACGTTATCCGTTCGAGCTGTCCGGCGGCATGCGCCAGCGGGTGATGATTGCGCTGGCCTTCTCCTGCGAACCTGAACTGATTATTGCCGATGAGCCGACCACCGCACTGGACGTCACCGTCCAGCTACAGGTACTGCGATTGCTGAAGCATAAAGCGCGGGCCAGCGGAACCTCGGTACTGTTTATCAGTCACGATATGGCGGTGGTTTCACAGCTCTGCGATCGGATGTATGTCATGTACGCCGGGAGCGTGATTGAAAGCGGCACCACGCAAACGCTGATCCACCATCCCGTTCATCCCTATTCCATCGGCCTGCTGCAGTGTGCGCCTGAAAACGGCGAGCCGCGCGAGATGCTGCCTGCCATCCCCGGTACGGTGCCCAATCTTAGCCAGCTTCCGCGCGGGTGTGCTTTTCGGGAGCGCTGTTTTGCTGCGGGCGTAAAATGCACTGAAACGCCGCGCTTACTGCCTCAGGGGGCCGAAGGCCAGCGGGCGGCCTGCTGGTATCCGCAACAGGAGAAAACCCATGTCTGACGTACTGCTGGAACTGGATCGCGTGCACGTTAACTTTCCCGCACGCAAAAACTGGCTGGGGCGGGTCACGGAACAGGTGCACGCTCTTAACGGGCTGGATCTTCAGATCCATCGCGGCGAAACGCTGGGGATTGTTGGCGAATCCGGCTGTGGTAAAAGCACGCTGGCGCAGCTTTTAATGGGGATGCTCAAACCCAGTGCCGGCCTGTGTGCACGGACAAACCACGCGGGCGGTATGCAGATGGTGTTCCAGGATCCGCTCTCGTCGCTTGACCCGCGCCTGCCGGTCTGGCGCATTATCACCGAGCCGGTGTGGGTGCAAAAACGCAGCAGCGAACGGGAACGACGCCAGCTTGCTGAAAACCTGGCGCAGCAGGTCGGTATCCGCCCGGAATATCTCGACCGCCTGCCGCACGCCTTTTCCGGCGGGCAGCGCCAGCGTATTGCTATCGCCCGCGCTCTTTCCTCTGACCCGGACATCATCGTGCTGGATGAGCCCACCAGCGCGCTGGATATTTCCGTACAGGCGCAGATCCTCAATTTACTGGTGAAGCTACAGCAGGAACGCAACCTGACCTATGTGCTGATATCCCATAACGTCTCGGTTGTCAGGCACATGAGCGATCGCGTGGCGGTGATGTATCTGGGGCAGATTGTCGAACTGGGCACGGCGGCACAGGTGCTGGTTACGCCGCGTCATCCCTACACCAGGCTGCTGCTCGATTCCGTTCCCAGAACCGGTGAGCCGCTGGATGAAAACCTGGCGCTGCGTAAAACGGATCTCCCGGGTAACCGCCATCTGCCCGAGGGGTGCTATTTCCGCGACCGTTGTCCGCAGGCCACGCAGGGGTGTGAACGCCCGCAGCCGCTACAGCCTTCACACGAGGGCCGTAGCGTGCGCTGCTGGCGTAATGTGGATTAAATTTGCGCCATCCCACCATCAACAAACAGCTCGGTGGCGTTAATAAAGCTGGCCGCGTCAGAGGCCAGAAACGCCACCACTTTCCCCACCTCGCCCGGCGCACCTAAACGTCCTAAAGGAACCTGTGCAGCCAGCGCATCGTACAGCCCCTGACGATGTTCTTCTGGCACCAGTTCGCCGAGTCCCGGGGTTTTGACGGGGCCAGGACTGACCACGTTGATACGGATCCCACGGCCCTGCAGATCCAGCGCCCAGGAGCGGGCAAAGTTGCGCACGGCGGCTTTGCTGGCGCTGTAGACGCTAAAGTTTGCCGTTCCCTTTATCGACACCGTTGAACCGGTCAGAATAATGGACGACCCGGCAGATAACAGCGGCAGCGCTTTTTGTACTGTAAACAGCACTCCGCGCACGTTTGTGCCGAAAATACGGTCAAACTGCTCCTCGGTGATTGCTCCCAGCGGCAGCATATCTCCGCCACCCGCATTGGCGAACAAAATATCGAGACGCCCTTCTTCTTTTGCTATCTGCGCATAGACTCGATCCAGATCGGCGAGTTGTGAGACGTCGGCACGAATACCCACCGCACGGGAATCAATTTGTGCGACGGCGGCATCCAGCTCGGCCTGTCGACGACCGGTGATATAAACTTTGGCGCCTTGAGCCGCCAGCTCCTGCGCCGTGGCAAGACCAATACCGGTGCTGCCGCCAGTGACCAGTGCGATTTTTTCGAAGAGCGTTGTGTTCATGTCATTTACCTTTTGTTGGGTTTGCGGTGCGCGTTTTTGCTTGCGCTGGAGACACATTAGCCCTTGCCGGATTAGTGAAAAACCAGCAAAAATGAAAATGACTATTCACAGACAGAAATAATCGAGAGAAAAAGATGGACCAGCTCATGGCGATGCGCGCCTTCACGCGGGTTGTGGAAACCGGGAGCTTTACCCGAGCGGCTGATTCGCTAAACATGCCCATTGCCACACTGAGCAAGCTTGTGAAAGCGCTTGAGGCGCATCTTGAAATACGGCTGCTGCACCGTACCACCCGCCGGGTGGTCACGACGCCGGAAGGCGCGGAGTATTATGAAAAAGCGGTCAGGGTGCTCATTGATATCGAAGATATCGATACCTCGTTTCGCGTCTCTCACGCCACACCGAAAGGACATCTGCGGGTGGATATTGGCGGTTCGACTGCCCGCGACGTGCTCATCCCCCTGCTCCCGGATTTCATGCAGCGCTACCCGGATATTCGCATCGATCTTGGCGTGGCGGATCGTCCTGTTGATTTGATCAGCGGCAACGTGGATTGTGTGATCAGAGGCGGTCCGCTGAACGATTCCACCCTTATCGCCCGTCATCTGGGCGACGCCGACATGGTGACCTGCGCAACGCCGGGCTATCTGAAAAAGCACGGCGTTCCGGCTAATCCGCAAGAGTTGCGCAACGGACATAAACTTATAAGCTATCTCTCCCCGGTCACCGGGCGACCCTTTCCGTTTCGCTTCAGGAAAGGCGGTGAGGTGCAGGAGATCGGCATTTCGCACTATCTCGGCGTTAATGAAAGCAATGCGCACCTGGCAGCGGCGGTGGCAGGATTGGGCATCATTCAGACGTTTACATATTCAGCAAAGGCATATCTTCAGGCGGGTACGTTACAAGAAATTTTAAGCGACTGGCACCCGGCGGCGTATCCGTTTCACGTGGTTTACCCGCAAAACCGGCATCTGACGCATCGGCTTAAGGCGTTTATTGCATGGCTGGCAGCGGTTTTTCCTGCTGCGCTGAAGGGATAGCCGGGCCTTCGCCCGGCTCAGGCTTAATTAAGTTTATAGTCCAGCGTGATTTCCGCTTTCAGTACCTGCGACACCGGGCATCCTGCTTTCGCTTTCTGGATGATGCCGTCGAATTTCTGCGGGTCGATACCCGGTACGGTGACCTTGCTGTTTAGCGCAATTTTGCTGATCGCGAAGCCGCCATCGGTTTTATCCAGCGAGACATCCGCTGTGGTATCGATGGAATCTGCGGTATAGCCCGCTTCACCAATCATCAGCGACAGCGCCATTGAGAAACAGGCGGCGTGAGCTGCGCCAATCAACTCTTCCGGGTTAGTGCCTTTAGCGCCTTCGAAGCGGGTGTTAAAGCCGTAAGGTTGTTGATTCAGGACGCCACTTTCCGTTGAGACCGTCCCTTTGCCATTTTTGATATCACCAGACCAGTGTGCCGAACCGTGCTTATGAATCGTCATTCTTGCTCTCCTTTTGGCTTACAAAGGGGTAAGTATAGACGATGGTTCCGGCACACCCAGGAACACAGACAATTCTGTAACCTATACCCGCTGCGCGTCGCCTGACAGATGGTGCGCTATCTCATCAAGAAACACGCGCAACGCCGCGGGCTGATACTCCCGGGACTGATAAATACCGTGAATGGCTAACGCTTTGGGCGTCAGGCTGCTCAGCACCGGGACCAGCATGCCCTGTTCAATCGCGGCATGTGCTTCCTGCTCCGGCAGCATGGCAATGCCGCAATGCTTCACCGCCGCCTCCATCAACAATGACGAGATGCTGGCGCTGAGGTTGCCGCTCACGGCGACGCTGACGTTTTCCCCTTCCGGCGTCAGGAAGTGCCACGCCTGACCGGCGAAAAAGCTGTAGTGCAGACAGTTGTGCTGCGCTAACTCCTCCACCTGCTCTGGCGTGCCGTGGGTTGCAAGATACTGCGGCGACGCGCACAGCACGGAACGACACTCCCCGAGCCTGCGGGCGATCATCCCGGGCTCTGGGTTATCCGTGATGCGGATCGCCACATCAATGCGTTCCCCTACCAGGCTCACCGGATGGTTGTTCACATCCAGCTCAATGCGCAGCTGCGGGTAGCGCGAAAGCAAGCCGGGCAGCACCGGGGCAATCAGATGCATGGCGGTAAAATGGGCGCAGGCCACCCGTAGCGTGCCTGAAGGGAGATCTTTCTCCGACTGACCCTCAATTTCCTGCGACAGCTGGGACAGCGTTCGCGTTTTTAGCAGCACCTTCTCTCCGGCCGCCGTCAGCGTCAGCTTGCGCGTCGAGCGGTTTACCAGCCGCGTACCGGCCCACTTCTCCATTTGCTCAAGATAGCGGCTCACCATCGGACGGGAGATCCCCAACGCCCGGGCCGCTGCACTCAGGCTTCCCAGCTCGCATATCCGGTTATAGACCTGAGCGGCAATAACGCGATCCATATCACACCCCATTTGCTCGATTTATGAAACAAAGCATGTCTTGTTTCAGGAATTCTGGCAAATGCGAATATCCGTACAATAAAGACTTTCCTGAACAACAGAGACATCAGAATGAAATTCACTCACCTTGCTCTGCTCTCCACACTTATCACGCCCGCGGTGTTGGCTGCGCCATTAACCATTGATACCTATAACCCGCAGGACAAAGGGATGTTTGCGGTCTCCTCCACGCTGGTCTCTGGTCCAAAAGAGGCCGTGCTGTTTGACGCCCAGTTCAGCGTCAAAGATGGCGAAGCGCTGGTCGACAAAATTCGCAAAAGCGGGAAAACCCTGAACAAAATCGTTATCACCTCTGGCGATCCGGATTTCTATTTTGGTCTGCAACCGCTGGTGAAAGCCTTCCCGAATGCCAAAGTGGTGGCCACACAGCAGGTGGTTGACCATATCAAGGCCACCAAAGACGCCAAGCTTGCCTTCTGGGGGCCGCAGATGAAAGACGGTGCACCAACCAAACTTATCGTTCCGCAGGTGCTGGCATCCACTACCTTCATGGTGGACGGCGAGAAGATTGATATCGAGCAGCCAGAAAGCTACGCCGCCTATGTCTGGATCCCTTCGGCAAAAACTATCCTCGGTGGTACCGGTGTCGCCTGGGGTATCCACGTCTGGACGGCAGACACCCAGACGCCAGCCAACCGCAAGCAGTGGCAACAGACGCTGGAAAGCATGGCGGCACATAAGCCTGAACGCGTGATCCCGGGTCACTATCTGGGAACACCACCGGCAGGGAGCGGTGCTCTCGACTTTACCCGTAATTATCTCCAGCGCTTCGAACAGGCGTTGTCAGAACATAAAACATCGACAGGCGTGATCAGCGCCATGAAAAAACAGTATCCGGGTCTGGCTGAAGAGAGCTCGCTAGAATTAAGCGCCAAAGTGAATACCGGCGAAATGAAGTGGTAATGTAAAATCTGCTCCTGCTATATTTCAGTGATAGCAGGAGCACCTGCAAAATATCCTCGCGGCAAACCCTCAATATATCCTACCATTCTAAAAGCACATAAAAGCATGCACTTATGTCATTTTTATTTCTAAGATGAATCTTAGACACAGCGGCCAAAATATTTGCCATTCTGTTTGTGAATTAAATTTTTTGCGAGCCGTACCATTAAACAGACAACGACACGGAGGCAGCATGTTTACTTATTACCCGGCCAATACTGCAGCAGCACAACCTGAACTCGTTAACGCGATTGCACAGGGTCTTCACGCCGAGCATGGTGCTGTGACTGAAGATGACATTTTGATGGAACTGACCAGGTGGGTGGAATCCACAGACAATGACATCCTCAGTGACATCTACCAGCAGACCATTAACTACGTCGTCAGCGGGCAAAACGCACCTTTGTAAAAACCTGCTAAGCTGGATCTGCAACCTAAGGGGTTACATTTCGTTTGCGTAAGCGAACTGGTCCTTAAAACTATCAACAGGATTGAGGAGTTAACATGAAATCGAACCGTCAGGCACGCCATATACTGGGACTGAACTACAAGCTTTCTAATCAACGTAAAGTGGTGATTGAAGGCGACAGTGAAACACAGGTCACTCACGCCACCGGCAGAAAACGCCACGCGGGCAAGTAAGTTCCCAGGAGAGATCCTCAACACCATCGGCAAAACCGATGGTGTTTTTGTTTATGTGTTGCGGTAATTAATATTTAGCTCCTTTATAATACCGCCTGACCGCACCCCATCGCACAGGCCAGAAAGATGACAAACAGCAGTGTCAGGGACGGATCTTCAAAAAAAGAGTGAGTGACATGGACAACAAACTGAAAAAACATCGTTCCCTATATATCCCTTATGCCGGCCCGGTATTACTCGAATTCCCCCTGCTCAACAAAGGTAGCGCCTTCAGCATGGAAGAGCGCAGCAGCTTCAACCTGCTCGGTTTGCTGCCAGAAGTGGTGGAAACCATTGAAGAACAGGCAGAGCGCGCGTGGATCCAGTATCAGGGTTTCAAAACCGAAATCGACAAACATATTTACCTGCGCAACATTCAGGACACCAACGAAACCCTCTTCTATCGTCTGGTACAAAATCATCTCGAAGAGATGATGCCGGTGATCTACACCCCAACGGTGGGTGCCGCCTGCGAACGCTTCTCAGAGATCTACCGTCGCTCCCGTGGCGTCTTTATCTCTTATCAGAACCGCCACAACATGGACGATATTCTGCAGAACGTGCCGAATCACAATATCAAAGTGATCGTGGTGACCGACGGCGAACGTATTCTGGGTCTCGGTGACCAGGGTATTGGCGGCATGGGGATCCCAATCGGTAAGCTCTCTCTGTATACCGCCTGCGGCGGCATCAGCCCGGCGTATACCCTGCCGGTGGTGCTGGATGTGGGCACCAACAACCAGCAGTTGCTTAACGACCCGCTGTATATGGGCTGGCGTCATCCGCGTATTACCGACGATGAGTACTATCAGTTTGTCGATGATTTCATCCAGGCGGTCAAGCACCGCTGGCCGGACGTGCTGCTGCAGTTTGAAGACTTCGCGCAGAAAAACGCGATGCCGTTGCTGAACCGCTATCGCGATGAGATCTGCTCTTTTAACGATGATATTCAGGGCACCGCCGCGGTCACCGTCGGCACGCTGATTGCCGCCAGTCGCGCGGCAGGCAGCCAACTGAGCTATCAGAAAATTGTCTTCCTGGGCGCAGGCTCTGCGGGTTGTGGTATCGCCGAGCAGATTATCGCCCAGACGCAGCGTGAAGGGCTAAGCGAAGAGCTGGCGCGCTCCCGCGTGTTCATGGTCGACCGTTTCGGCCTGCTGACCGACGGCATGCCAAACCTGCTGCCGTTCCAGACCAAGCTGGTGCAGAAACGTGAGAATCTGAAGAACTGGGACACCGACAACGAAGTGCTCTCTCTGCTGGACGTAGTGCGCAACGTGAAGCCGGATATCCTGATTGGCGTCTCCGGTCAGACGGGGCTGTTCACCGAAGAGATCATTCGTGAGATGCACAAGCACTGCGAACGCCCTATCGTGATGCCGCTCTCCAACCCGACCTCGCGCGTGGAAGCAACGCCGCAGGACATCATTGCCTGGACCGAAGGGAACGCGCTGGTCGCAACCGGCAGCCCGTTCGATCCGGTGGTGTGGAAGGACAAAACCTATCCTATTGCCCAGTGCAACAACTCCTATATTTTCCCGGGCATTGGTCTGGGTGTGATCGCCTCCGGCGCGTCGCGCATTACCGATGAGATGCTGATGTCGGCAAGCGAAACCCTGGCGGGCCACTCGCCGCTGGTGAACGATGGCGAAGGCCTGGTGCTGCCAGAGTTGAAAGACATTCACAAGGTGTCACGTGCTATCGCGTTCGCGGTCGGGAAAATGGCCCAGCAGCAGGGTGTGGCGGTGAAAACCTCTGCCGACGCGCTGCAGCAGGCCATCGACGACAACTTCTGGATGCCGGAATACCGCAGCTACCGTCGTACTTCGATCTAACACTGTGTTCCGACCGTTCCCTCTCCCACCGGGAGAGGGAATTACATTCGCCCCCCTAGCCAAACCGCCTTTCCCCCGCTACACTCCTTTCATCCATTAACCCACTGAATATATAAGGAGGCCAATTATGCTGTACTGTGAAATTTTCAATGTTTCACATGCATTTGGTGATCGCACCAGCTCAAGCGTTATCGGTATCGTGCTGCGATAACTTCTGCTTGAGCGAAGACACCAACCCCTGAAATCCCTTCTCTCGGGCTTACTGAGTTATCGTCAGCGATGTTTGACGAGGCATAAACATGCCTGTAACTCTTGGGTAAGCAACAATGAGCACTTTACTCACTGCACAATCTTTACGTGTTGATACGGCGTTTGGCACGCTCTTCGACTCCCTCTCCTTTACGCTGAAAAAAGGCGACCGCATTGGCCTGCTGGGCGATAACGGCTGCGGCAAAAGTACGCTGCTGAAGGTGCTGGACGGCACAGATTCTCCCGCTGCCGGAAGCGTCGCGCTGGCCGGACACTGTCTGATGGCACGCGTTGAGCAACATCTGCCAGAAGCCATTTATCCCCTGACCATGTTGGACGCCGTACTGGCGCAACTGCCCACGACTGAGCGCGAGAGCCTGCGCTGGAAAGCTGAAACGCTGCTGGCGGGTATGGGCTTTACGCCGCAGGACATGGCCTTAACGTCGGCGACGCTGAGCGGCGGGCAACACACGCGTCTCCTGCTCGCGCGGGCGTTGATCGGCGAGCCGGATCTGTTACTGCTGGACGAGCCGAGCAACCACCTCGATTTGCCTACCATGCTCTGGCTGGAGCAGTTTTTACAGAACTGGTCCGGCAGCTTTGTACTGGTCTCGCACGACAGGCAGTTGCTGGATGCCATCACCAACGGCAGCTGGATCCTGCGCGATAAGATGTTGCACTACTTCGCCCTTCCCTGCACCGCCGCGCGCCAGGCGCTGGTGGCGAAAGACGAAAGCGATGCGCTGCGGCATAAGGCGGAGCAAAAGGAGATCGACCGCGTAACCGCCAGTGCCAGACGGCTGGCCACCTGGGGCAAGGTCTACGATAACGAAGATCTGGCCCGCAAAGCCAAACAGATGGAAAAACAGGTCGAGCGGCTAAAGGAGAGCCAGACAGAGCTCACGGCAGGCAGTCCGTGGACGTTAACCCTGCGTGGTGATGCCCTGCGGGCAGACCGGCTACTGGAGATGGAAAACCTCGGCGTACCGCCTGCACCTGGGTTGCCAGACCTGTTTCACGTCGACATTGCGCGGCTGAAAAGTGGCGATCGCGTGGCTATCGTCGGGCGTAACGGCTGCGGCAAATCATCGCTGATGAAGCTCATCTGGCGGCATTTCTCAGGTGAACCGTCAGAGGCTGGGCTAAAACTCCATCCTCGCGTGTCGCCAGGCTATTACGACCAGACGCTGAATCAGCTTCCGGATGAGGCAACGATCTTCGACGCGCTGGAGCCTTTTGCGCCAGCGCCACAGGATCGCAAGATGGCGCTTATCAGCGCCGGGTTCCCGTGGGCGCGTCACGGGCAAAAGGTCAGCACCCTCAGCGGCGGGGAGCGTTCGCGCCTGCTGTTTGTCGGCCTGACGCTTGCCCGTTATAGCCTGCTGATGCTGGATGAGCCTACCAACCACCTGGACATGGAAGGCAAAGAGGCGCTGGCCACTACCCTGCAACAGTTTGACGGCGGAGTGCTGCTGGTCAGCCATGACCGGCAGCTGATCGCCCAAAGCTGCAATCGCTTCTGGCTGATTGAGGACGGTTTGCTTAGCGAATGGCATGACGCCGAAGCGGTATTCGAACGGCTGCGTGAACGCACAGGCCTGATGGCGTCGTCGGCGTCACCCGCAGTCGCGGATGTTAAAGCGCAAGCCTCGGACGATCTGCTTGAAAGGCTGATCGCGCTGGAAACGCTACTGGCAGAAGACCTGGCGCGTAAGCCTAAGCATCAGAAACCACATCTGCAGGCGCAATGGCGCAAAGAGATTGAGGTGATAGAAGCAAAACTGTAGATCTGTGCCCGGCGAGCTTCTCGCCGGGCCAGTGAATTCCCCCCTAATTATTAGAGGATCGCTGTATTCTTAATCTGAAATCGCATCAATTGGTGACATTATGTTGCCGCCGCCTTGCATAACTCCTCTAAACTATTAATCCTTAAGTAGTATTCCCCTGCGATACACATACCCATCAAAAACAAGGAGAAACCTATGAAGGCTGCTGTTGTTACACAGGATCATCAGGTCAATGTTACCGAAAAAACCTTACGCCCACTGAAGCACGGCGAAGCCCTGCTCAAAATGGAGTGCTGTGGCGTTTGCCATACTGACCTCCACGTCAAAAATGGCGATTTCGGTGATAAAACCGGTGTGATCCTGGGCCACGAAGGGATTGGGATCGTGAAAGAAGTTGGGCCTGGCGTGACGTCATTGAAAGTCGGCGACCGCGCAAGCGTCGCGTGGTTCTTTGAGGGCTGCGGCCACTGTGAATACTGTAATACCGGCAACGAAACCCTGTGCCGCGATGTGAAAAACGCCGGTTATTCCGTTGATGGCGGCATGGCTGAAGAGTGCATTGTCACCGCGGATTACGCGGTAAAAGTGCCTGACGGGCTGGATTCGGCTGCGGCCAGCAGCATAACCTGTGCCGGCGTCACCACTTACAAAGCGGTAAAAGTCTCCCATATCAAGCCGGGCCAGTGGATTGCGATCTACGGCCTGGGCGGACTGGGTAACCTCGCGCTGCAGTATGCGAAAAACGTCTTCAACGCCAAAGTCATCGCCCTTGACGTTAACGACGAACAGTTGAAGCTGGCAGCGAGCATGGGGGCAGACTTAACCATCAACTCCCGCAGCGAAGATGCCGCTAAAATCGTGCAGGAAAAAACCGGCGGCGCGCATGCGGCTGTGGTAACCGCGGTCGCGAAAGCAGCGTTTAACTCGGCGGTGGACGCGGTGCGTGCCGGTGGCCGCGTGGTGGCCGTTGGCCTGCCGCCGGAAGCCATGAGCCTTGATATCCCCCGTCTGGTGCTGGACGGTATCCAGGTGGTCGGCTCGCTGGTTGGTACCCGTCAGGATCTGCAGGAAGCGTTCCAGTTTGCTGCCGAAGGCAAAGTGGTGCCAAAAGTGACGATGCGCCCATTGGAAGATATCAACGCCATCTTCAAAGAGATGGAACAGGGCCAGATCCGCGGCCGTATGGTGATTGATTTACGCTCGTAACGGTCCGTTTCCGCTAACCGCTCCGTTTATGGAGCGGTTTTTTATGACCACATTCCGGCATTCAGGCCAGCGCACGAGTACCAGACTGAGCCCGCCGGGCGCGCAAATAGCCATACGCCAGCAGCGCGCTCATCGCCAGGAAGGATAATATCGCCGCCGGTAGCGTGACATAGCTCCAGCTAAAACCGAGCGTAATCATCATTCCGCCAAAATACGCGCCAATCGCACTGCCCAGGTTAAAGGCCATCTGTCCGCCTGCGGCACCAAGCATTTCCCCTCCTTTCGCATTTTGCAGCAGCAGAATTTGCAGTGGTGCAGAGAGTGCGAACAGCCCGGCACAGCAGATGAACCCCATCACCAGCGACGCGGTTTTCTGTTCGCCAAAGGCGAAAAGCACTAACAGTGAGGCGACAATCACCATATCGGTGGTGGCAGCAATACGCAGCGGGCTGAAACGACCCGATAGTTTCCCGCTCAGCAGGTTACCCAGCACCATGCCGAGGCCCATTAACATCATGATGATCGTCATCAACCCCTCGGAGAAGCCAGAGACATTGACCATAAACGGCTTCACAAAACTGAACCACGCAAAAACGCCAGCGTTGCCAAACATGGTGGCAGCGAAAATCAGCCACGGCTCCGGTTTTTTCAGGAAGTGAAACTGCTTGGTGAGTTTTATTTCTGATGCGTCATGAAGGTTTGGTACCCACACCAGCACCGAGAGGATCACCAGTGCGTCAAACAGGGCAATCAGGAAAAAGGTATAACGCCAGTTGAATGTATGCCCCAGCCAGGTTCCAAACGGAACCCCCACCAGATTCGCCACGGTCATCCCGGCGATCATCCCCGCCACGGCCACCGTCACCTTACCCGGTGGCGCTATTTTCGAGAGGATAATCGCCCCCACGCCGAAAATTGCGCCGTGCGGGAACCCCGAGATTAAGCGCCCTGCCGCCAGCCAAAAATAGGATGTGGAAAAGGTAAACATCGCGTTGCCCACCGCACACAGGGCAACCAGAAACAGCAGCGTGGTTTTTAACGAGAACTTACTGGAAAACAGCGCCACAATCGGCGCGCCAATCACCACGCCAAAGGCGTAAAACGAAATCATATTTCCGGCGGAGGGAATGGAAATACCGGTATCATGCGCCAGTTCCGTCAGGACACCCATAATGCCAAATTCAGCCATGCCCAGGCCAAACGTGCTAAGGGCTAACGAGAAAATTGTCTTTTTCATACCACAACCACGAGTGAAAATTCGCAGCGGGCATTATTGAATAATCTTGTATGGTGAGCCAGTTCAAATCAGCAGACTGACACGTTAATCCATTAATTCAGGTGAATTACACTTCTTAATGCGGCCTCGCTTCTTCCCCGCGACCGGACAACCTGAGGATGACAATCATGGCAAGTAACAAGAAAACCAGCGTCGCTGTTGATGTCGTTAAAAATGCCCCTCTGAAAACAAAAGAGTATGAAAAAGAGCTTCGTCGCCTTCACGTTGAACTGGTCAAACTCCAGCAATGGGTTGTCGCCAAAGGATTGAAAGTCTGCATCGTGTTTGAGGGACGCGACGGGGCCGGTAAAGGCGGGACCATAAAAGCGATAACCGAACGCGTCAGCCCGCGCGTATTCCGGGTTGTCGCGCTGCCTGCGCCTACAGAGAAAGAGAAAACGCAGCTCTATTTCCAGCGTTATGTTCCGCACCTGCCCGCTGCCGGTGAAATCGTTATTTTTGACCGCAGCTGGTACAACCGCGCAGGCGTTGAACGGGTGATGGGGTTCTGCACGCCGGAACAGGTTGAAAAGTTTCTTGATGGCGCACCGGTGATGGAAAAAGCGATGGTCGATGCCGGGATCATTTTGCTGAAATACTGGCTTGAAGTGACGCCGAAAGAACAGGAACGCAGGCTACGCGATCGCATTAACGATGGCCGCAAGATCTGGAAATTATCGCCTATGGATATTAAATCGTTCAATTTATGGGATGAATACACCGTAGCGCGGGATGCCATGTTTGCCTCCACGGACACTGCCTGGGCACCGTGGTTTGTGGCGCGCTCGGAAGATAAAAAACGCGTGCGGTTGAATATTATTTCCCATCTGCTTTCGCAGATCCCGTATAAAGAACTTCACGTTGAAAAAGTGGATTTGCCGAAGCGCAAAATTGGCAAAGTCAAACCGACAAAATATCCTTTCCGATATATTGCGGAGAAATTCTGATAAGCTGGAAGACGGCTCGCATAATGAAGATTACCAGGGGAAACGGTATTGTTTTTTGTTGGCTGCGGTTGATAATGACCGCACCAACAAAGGAGGCTAAAAAATGAAACCAAACCGAACAGAAAACGGTAGTGGCAGACCACCCCGGACAGAGAGAATACCGCGTCAGGCCTTGACTCCAGAGGAACGCAAACGCCAACACTATCAGGATCAGGAATTCATAAAAGCCATGAATGAATTTACTGCTAAAGCGGGATTATTATCAGATGACCCTTATTTTGGAGGGCTTTAATGTGCTTTCAGTTCGATGTTTATCGTAACCCCTCAGACAAAACGCGCGAATATCAGCCTTATTTTATGATAATACAACATGACTATTATGATGATTTATCAACAAGACTGATTGTTCCTTTAAGCCATCATAATAACTTACATGGGCATTACAACGCCGCCACACCATTAATAAACATTGAATTTGAGAGATATTTTCTCAACACCGCTGGCATAACACACGTGGAGAAAAAGAAATTAAATAATAAAAATTTTGTATGTAATCTTCGCAGCGCAAGAAGTACCGTCATTGCGGCGATAGATGCGTTAGTGACGAACACATAACGTAGGCCCGCGCAAGCGAAGCGCCGCCGGGCAAAGCCGACGGCGCAGGACGTTTTACTTCATCCCTTCCGTACTCTCCTGTTTCGCTTCCTGTCGCTCCACTTCCCGGTACCAGCGTGGGTGGTGTTTCTGCGCCCAGCGGCGGCTCACCTTCCCTTCAATCATGCCTTTAATCGACCCTTTAACCCAGAATGCCATATACATATGGATCAAAATGGCATGGATCAGAATGATGGCTGAGGTTGCGTGGATCAGCAGCGCGTAGCGGATGACCTGCATCGGGAAGTACTGCGCAAAATAAGGACGCCAGATGATCACACCGGTCACCAGCAGGACGAAAATCATGCTCATGATGCTCCAGAACATCATCTTCTGTCCGGCATTGTATTTACCGACCTTCGCGACTTTATGTTCGTTCCCCTTCAGGACCTCAATAATGCCCTTCAGCCAGGGAATATCCTGCTTGTCCGGGATATTGTGGTGGACGAAACGCACAAACATAAACATCAGCACCACAAAAATCAGTACGCCAAAAAACGGGTGCAGAATACGCCCCATCTGCGGCGTGCCGAACGTTTCCGTCAGCCATTGCAGCGTCGGGAAGAAGAACGAAATTCCGGATACGGCCACCAGGAAGAAGCAGATCACCACCGTCCAGTGACAGGCGCGATCGACAAACTTTGTGCGCACTATCATTTTCGACTTACTCATGATGCTCCTCCTCGTCGTCATCCACCTCTTTATTCGGCCCGATACCGATGTAGTGATAAATCAGCCCGGCAAAGGTGGCGATAAAGCCCGCCGCCGAGAGCGGTTTTAGCGCCCCTTTCCACAGGTTGATGGAGGTATCGATCGCCGGATCTTTCGGCAGATTGTGGTACAGCTCCGGCTGATCATTGTGATGCAGAACATACATCACGTGCGTACCGCCCACCCCCTGCGGGTTGTAAATGCCCGCCTTGTCGTAGCCGCGCGCTTTCAGTTTGTCCACGCGCTGCTGCGCCACCTCCAGCATCTCTTTCTTGGTGCCGAAGTGAATGGCCCCGGTTGGACAGGTCTTGATGCAGGCAGGCTCTTGCCCGACGCTGACGCGGTCTACACACAGGGTGCATTTGTATACCCGGTTATCCTCTTTATTGAGGCGCGGGATGTTAAACGGACAACCCGCAATGCAATACCCGCAGCCGATACAGTTATCCTGCTGGAAGTCGACGATTCCGTTCGCATACTGGATGATGGCGCCTGCAGACGGGCAGGCCTTGAGGCAGCCCGGATCTTCACAGTGCATACAGCCGTCTTTTCGAATCAGCCACTCCAGCTTGCCGTTCTGGTCAGTTTCGCTAAAACGCATCACCGTCCAGGATTTGGCGCTCAGATCGGCCGGGTTGTCGTAAACGCCAACGCAGTGCCCTACCTCATCGCGGATATCATTCCACTCCGAACAAGCCACCTGGCAGGCTTTGCAGCCCACGCAGGAAGAGACATCGATAAGCTTGGCGACTTCGGCCTTATAATCCCGCGCGCGCGGCGCGGGCGTTATCGGGTTGGTCGCGGAGCGTTTAATAATGTCTTGTGTTTCCATCGCCATTTACTCGCTCCTTACGCTTTCTCGATGTTGACCAGAAACGCCTTGTACTCCGGCGTTTGCGAGTTGGAATCGCCAACGTTTGGCGTCAGGGTATTGGCGAGATAGCCTTTCTGCGTCACACCTTCAAAGCCCCAGTGCAGCGGGATACCCACGGTTTCCACCTGCTGACCATTCACGTTTAATGTCTGCAGACGACGGGTGACCACCGCAACCGCACGGATAAAGCCACGTTTGCTGCTCACCGTCACGCGATCGCCATTGGCAATCCCTTTCGCTTTCGCCAGCGTTTCGCTTATCTCCACAAACTGTTCCGGCTGCGCGATGGCGTTAAGCCGCGCGTGCTTGGTCCAGGTGTGGAAATGCTCCGTCAGGCGATAGGTGGTTCCCACATATGGGAATTTGTCCTTTTTGCCTAAACGCAACACGTCGTCAGCGTAGATACGCACGACCGGACTGGAGATAACATTTGGGTGTAGCGGGTTCGTGCCGAGCGGCGTTTCCATTGGCTCGTAGTGTTCCGGGAATGGCCCCTCTGCCAGCTTGTCGAGGGCAAACAGGCGTCCCAGCCCCTCCGGCTGCATAATAAACGGCCCGGTCTCACTGCCCGGTGGCGCGGTGTTGAAGTCAGGAATATCATTCCCCGCCCATTTCGCGCCGTTCCACGCGATCAGCATCCGTTTCGGATCCCACGGTTTACCGTTGATATCCGCCGACGCACGGTTGTACAGCACCCGACGGTTTAGCGGCCACGCCCAGGCCCAGCCCAACGTATTGCCCAACCCGGACGGGTCAGCGTTATCGCGATTGGCCATCTGGTTGCCCTGCTCGGTCCAGCTGCCGGTGTAGATCCAGCAGGACGACGCGGTGGAACCATCATCGCGCAGGAGCGCAAAGCTGTTCAGCAGTTGGCCTTTCTTCGCCACCAGATTGCCGTTGGCGTCATAGAGATCGGCCAGCGCCACGCCGTTGTTCTCTTTGGCCACCTCTTCGGATTCAGGATGATCCGGTTGCTTATAGTTCCAGCTCATCTTCAGCAACGGTTCAGCGCCTTTGCCACCTTCGGTGCGGTACATCTCACGCAGGCGATGGTAAATCCCGGCCAGAATTTCACCGTCATTACGCGCTTCACCCGGCGCATCCTGCCCCTTCCAGTGCCACTGTAACCAGCGACCGGAGTTGGCGATCGACCCGTCTTCCTCGGCAAAACAGGTAGACGGCAAGCGGAAGACCTCGGTCTGAATTGATGCGGGATCCACATCGTTCATCTCGCCGTGGTTCTGCCAGAAGTTAGACGTTTCCGTCACCAGCGGATCGATAACGACCATGTACTTCAGCTTGCTCAGGCTGCGAACCACTTTGTTTTTGTCCGGGAAGGACGCTACCGGGTTAAAGCCCTGGCAAATATAGCCCGTGACGTTGCCCTTATCCATCATGTTGAAATACTTGATGACGTCGTAGGCCTGGTCCCATTTCGGCAGCCACTCAAAGCCCCAGTCGTTCTCTTTCTGCGCCGCATCGCCATAAAACGATTTCATCAGGCTGACGTAGAACTTCGGATAGTTGCTCCAGTAGTTCACTTGCTCCGCACGCGTCGCTTTTGGCGTATTGGCCGTGAGATAGGTTTGCAGATCGGCCTGTTTTTCCGACGGCAGCGTCAGGTAACCCGGCAGGCTGGTCGAGAGTAAACCCAGATCGGTTAAGCCCTGGATGTTGGAGTGACCGCGCAAGGCATTTACCCCGCCTCCCGCCATGCCCATATTGCCGAGCAGCAGCTGAATCATCGCCATGGTACGGATGTTCTGCGCACCAACGGTGTGCTGCGTCCAGCCCAGCGCGTACAGGAACGTGGTGGTTCTGTCGGCGGCACTGGTAGAGGCCAGCACCTCACACACTTTCAGGAAGTCGGCTTTTGGCGTACCGCAGATGTTTTCTACTACGTCCGGCGTATAGCGGGAAACGTGCTGTTTCAGCAAGTTCCACACGCAGCGTGGATGACTCAGGGTTTCATCGCGTCTGGCATAGCCGTTTTCATCGAACTGGTAGTTCCAGGACGATTTATCGTACTGACGTTTGTCCGCGTCATAGCCGCTGAACAGCCCCTCATCGAAGGCAAAATCATCCCGAACCAGCAGGCTGGCGTTGGTGTAATGTTTTACGTACTCCGCGTTGATTTTATTGTTTTCAATCAGATACAGCAGCACGCCCGAGAGGAACGTAATGTCCGTACCGGAGCGGATCGGTGCATAAATATCGGCCACCGATGCCGTACGCGTAAAGCGCGGATCGACGACGATAAGCGTCGCATCGTTATTGTTTTTCGCTTCCATCGCCCAGCGGAAACCCACCGGATGGGCCTCAGCGGCGTTGCCACCCATCACCATCACGACGTTGGCGTTTTTGATATCAACCCAGTGGTTGGTCATCGCACCGCGACCAAATGTTGGAGCAAGACTTGCTACCGTTGGTCCGTGTCAGACGCGCGCCTGGTTATCAACCGCCAGCATCCCGAGGGAGCGAACAAATTTTTGCGTTAGCATGCCGGTTTCATTGCTGGCCGCCGAGGCGCACAGCATGCCGGTAGAGAGCCAACGGTTCACCGTCACGCCCTGCGCGTTCTTCTCAATGAAGTTGGCGTCGCGGTCGGCTTTCATCAGTCTGGCAATCCGGGAGAAGGCTTCATCCCAGGAAATACGCTGCCATTTGTCGGAACCCGGCGCGCGGTATTCCGGATAGCGCAGACGGCTATCGCTGTGAACGTAGTCCAGCAGTCCCGCCCCTTTCGGGCAGAGTGCCCCACGGCTCACCGGATGGTCCGGATCCCCTTCAATATGATAAATGGCCTCTCTGGCGTTCTTCGCGCCATCGCCCAGGCTATACATTAAAAGCCCACAACCCACGGAGCAGTATGTGCAGGTGTTACGGATCTCTTTGGCACGCAGCAGTTTATAGTTGCGCGCCTGAGCCAGCGCCATTTTGGGAGCGAATCCCAGCATCGCGGCTGTTGTTCCGGCCATACCGCCCGCGCAGATTTTAAAAAATTGTCTGCGGCTGACGTCCATTGTTGTCCTCATTTACGGATAAGAGCCTATCCCAGTAGGCGTAATTGTTGAAGCCAGTTTGGTGTCGGACAGCGCGCAGAAACCGGAGCGTACACGTAGTACGTGAGGATTTCGAGCACTGCCCGGCACCAAAATGGCGAATAAAATAGCCTAATGGGATAGGCGCTAAGACTTCGCGCCGCAAACTAACATTAAAGCCCCTGTTTTTTTTGCGTCAAATCAAGGTCGCCGGTGTTCGCCCCCTTAATAGTCAGCCATCTCGCATTTAAATACCTCTTTTTGATTAACGGCTTAAGAGAATAATTCGCGACCGGGGCGCGATCGGTGCTATAAGTTTTGCCTTTGGTTTTGAGAGTAATGGCAAGGGTATGGACAGAAAAAGAGCAACGCTGATTGGGCTGGCAGCAATCTTGTTATGGAGCACCATGGTGGGGCTCATTCGCAGCGTGAGTGAAGGGCTTGGGCCTGTGGGGGGCGCCGCCATGATCTATACCGTCAGCGGCTTACTCTGTCTGGTGACGGTAGGATTTCCTCAAATCCGGCGCTTCACTCCCGGCTATCTTATTGCCGGTAGCGTCCTGTTTGTGAGCTACGAAATTTGTCTGGCGCTGTCGTTAGGGTATGCGGCTACGCGTTCACAGGCGATTGAAGTCGGCATGGTGAATTATCTCTGGCCAAGTCTGACCATTGTGTTTGCCATTTTGTTTAACGGGCAGAAATCGTCCCTGTGGGTGATCCCCGGATTAGCCCTCTCTTTACTCGGTGTGTGCTGGGTATTGGGCGGCGAACAGGGGTTGCAGGTGAATGAGATTATCCGCAATGTTGTCTCCAGCCCCCTCAGCTACGCCCTTGCATTTGCCGGCGCGTTTATCTGGGCGGCGTACTGCACGGTAACCAGTAAATATGCCAAAGGACAAAACGGGATCACGCTCTTTGTGTTGCTTACCGCGCTGAGTTTGTGGGTGAAATATGCCCTAAGCGATCAACCGGAAATGGTGTTCAGCGTTCCGGTGGTGGTGAAATTACTCATGTGCGGCGTCGCACTGGGGCTGGGCTATGCGTCGTGGAATATTGGGATCCTTCACGGTAACGTCACGGTGCTGGCAGCCGTGTCCTATTTTACCCCGGTCTTATCCGCTGCGCTGGCGGCGCTGTTGTTGAGCGCCCCACTTTCCTTCTCCTTCTGGCAAGGCGCCATCATGGTCTGTGTGGGTTCTTTGCTGTGCTGGTACGCCACACGAAAATAATCTTTTCCTGATGCCGGGTTAATTACAACCCGGCCACATAATTAACATAAATTTAAAATGTGATCGCCCATACACTCTTTAGCAAAATAATAGAAAGCGGTTTAGTTTCTGTTTATATTAACTCTCGTTCGTAAAGATATGGCGCGAAAATTGACATAAACTGACACCGCGACGTAATAACTGCATAGCAAACAGTCACGTCAGTAAAAGCATAAAATAATATAATTCACTGCAAAACTTTCACTTCATACATCGAAATCAGCGTGCGGTTAATCTTATAAGCCACTGATTTTTATGCATGCAAATTTCATCAACGATTGCAAAAGCACGGAAAAAACGATAATTAACACCATGAAATAAAAATGGTAATAATTATATTCCCCGCAACGAAAATGGCGGTAAAACGCGCACAAAATGCATAATTTTCAGGCGATTTATTCGTTAAAGCTGAAATTTACCCGATCACGATCACACTAATTGAAATTATCTTTAATATTTTGAAACTTATTATTGAAAGCAGGCTACAAGATTTTTAAAAATAGCTTGCCATTGACGAACAGCCTCGTTTGGAAATCGTTCGAAGTGGTTCAGGAAATACCCAAGAAAATTATAAGGAATATTTAAGATGAAACTTAAATTAGTTGCAGTGGCGGTCACTTCCATGTTGGCAGCAGGCGTTGTAAACGCGGCTGAAGTTTTTAACAAAGACGGTAACAAGCTGGATCTGTACGGTAAAGTCACAGGTCTGCACTATTTTTCTGATGATACTGACAACGACGGCGACAAAACCTACGTTCGTCTGGGCTTCAAAGGCGAAACTCAGATCAATGACCAGATGACCGGTTATGGTCAGTGGGAATATGAGTTCAAGGGCAACCGCTCTGAATCCCAGGGTGCTGACGGTAACAAAACGCGTCTGGCGTTCGCAGGTCTGAAATTCAACGAATTCGGTTCCTTCGACTACGGCCGTAACTACGGCGTGGCGTACGACATCGGCGCATGGACTGACGTTCTGCCAGAATTCGGTGGCGATACCTGGACCCAGACTGATGGCTTTATGACTGGCCGTACAACTGGCGTAGCGACTTACCGTAACACCGACTTCTTCGGTCTGGTTGACGGTCTGAACGTTGCCGCTCAGTACCAGGGTAAAAACGACCGTAACGACATCACCGAATCTAACGGTGACGGCTGGGGTCTCTCTTCTACCTATGAATTCGACGGCTTCGCAGCGGGTGCAACCTACGCGAAATCTGACCGTACTGACCGTCAGGTTCGTGCAGCAAGCGACCTGAACGCAGGTGGCGAGAACGCAGAAGTGTGGGCAGCCGGTCTGAAGTACGATGCGAACAACATCTACCTGGCAACCACCTACTCTGAAACCCGTAACATGACAGCTTTCGGTGACGGTCACGTTGCAAACAAAGCACAGAACTTCGAAGTTGTGGCTCAGTACCAGTTCGACTTCGGTCTGCGTCCGTCCATCGCTTACCTGAAATCCAAAGGTAAAGACATCGGTTCTTACGGCGACCAGGATCTGGTGGAATACATTGACGTTGGCGCGAGCTACTACTTCAACAAAAACATGTCCACCTATGTTGATTACAAAATCAACCTGCTGGACGACAATGCGTTCACTAAAGACGCTAAGATCGCTACCGACAATATCGTTGCTGTAGGTCTGACCTACCAGTTCTAAGATTTGTCACACCAGAAAGCCAGCCCCTGCGGCTGGCTTTTTTTTGCCCCTCTGCTCGCTCTCCTGATCGTCATCCCCTGGTTCCGGTATACTGCTCTGTCGTCACTGTCCTAACGTCACAGCCTGAACAGGGAGCCTTCGATGATTACCACCCACGTTTTTATCGCCGTCAGTCTTGATGGCTACATTGCCCGCCAGGATGGCGATATCGGCTGGCTACTCCAGCGCGATGATCCAACGGAAGATCATGGCTATGATGCGTTCATTGCCGACAAAGACTGGATTGTGATGGGCCGGGGAAGCTATGAGAAAGTGCTGACCTTTGACCAATGGCCCTATAACCGACCCGTGCTGGTGCTCTCCAGTCAGCTGGCTGACACCGAGGTGCCCGAGGCGCTGAAAGGTAAAGTGCAGTTCTCCCGCTGTACCCCAAAGGAAGCGCTTGCTGAGCTGGCGGCGCAGAACGCACACCGCGTCTATTTAGATGGCGGACAGGTGATCCAGTCGTTTCTGCGCGAAGGACTGGTGGCCGATATGGTTATCACCACTGTTCCTGTCCTGATCGGCTCAGGCAAGCCACTGTTCGGCTCGCTGCCCCGGGATATCGATTTGACGCTTTTATCCACCCGCAGCTTCCCGTCGGGTCTGGTGCAATCGCACTATCGGCTGACGCGATAACGACACCGCGCCGCTGCAGCAGGAGTGAATAGCCCGAAGGTGCAGCGCCTTCGGGCTTGCATTTACTGTTGCGGCGCGTTCGCCAGGCTAAACCAAATCCCAATCGCCAGCAGCAATAACATCCCACCGGCGCTGCCTAACGCCACGCTGTGCGACGTGATAAACGCCGTTTTTGCCGCCTCAATGACGGTTTCACCGAGCGCCGGACTGAGATCCTGCGCGACCTTCATCGCTTCGCCAATGGATGACGAGGCTTTATCAGCCAGCGTTGAAGGTAAGCCCTGCGGTAGTTCAATCGACGCCGAGAAGCTGCGGGTCAGCAACAGACCAAATATCGCGATCCCCAGCCCTGCGCCCAGTTCGTAGGACATGGTTTCAATCGCCCCGGCAGCGGCGGCTTTCTCTTTCGGTGCCGCCGCCATGATTGCCGAGGTGGAGGCCAGCAGCGCACTCGCGGCGCTGAAGCCAAGCAGCACCATCAGGCACCACGCCTGCCACTGCTGCGTGCTGAAGTCGAGCATCGACAGGCCTATAAAGCTGACGGCGCTCAGCCCCATTCCGCCTGTCGCTACCATGCGCAGCCCCAGACGACCAACCAGTATCCCGGCAATCGGGCCGCTGAACCCACTGGCGACCATCAGCGGCAGCATGAACATGCCCGCTTCAAACGGGGTAAAGCCATGCACAAACTGCAGCTCCTGGGCCATCAACAATTCATACCCCACCAGGGCGATCATGGCGGTCATCGCCATCACCACCCCGCTTAAAATGATGCGATGGCAAAACAGGCGCATGTCGATCATCGGCACGCGGGCGCGAAGCTGAATACGCACGAAGATAAACAGCAATACCGCGCCGGTGAGCAGTGTACAGGCCACCAGCCATGGAGAAAGCCCGCCTTTCAGCGCGGTTTTGGCGCTATAGACCAGCAGCAAAATTGCCACAATCAGCATGACGGCATGGCTAATATTCAGCGGCTGCTCTGGGCGCCCTTGCTGACGCGGAACATAGACCGCGGCCAGCGACACCACCACCAGCACAATCGGCACGTTGATCAAAAAGACCGATCCCCAGTAAAAATGCTCCAGCAGCATACCGCCAATCAACGGGCCAAACGCCGCCCCGCCGGACCCGACCGCGGCCCAGACGCCAAGCGCGATGTTGCGATCTCGCGCGTTAATAAACAAGGTGCGTATACCCGCAAGGGTTGCCGGTATGATCATTGCCGCGCCAATTGCCAGCGAGGCGCGCGCGGCAATCAGCCAGCCCGCAGAGGGGGCAAAGGCCGCCGCCAGCGATGACAGACCAAACAGCGTGCTGCCAAGCATCAGCAGCCGTTTAAAACCGATGCGGTCGCCGAGCGCGCCCATTGGCAGCACCATACCCGCCATCACCAGCGAGTAAATATCGATGATCCACAATAATTCATTACCGCTGGCGCCCAGCGTCATGCTCAACGTCGGCGCCGCCACGTGCAGCACCGTCGCGTCAATCGCCACCGGGATATACACCAGCACGATAATCACTAACGCTAACCACTGACGAAACATAAATTTCCTTTTTATATAAAAATGGACACATGTCCAGGATGCAATCCTACGGAATGTTGAACACTTGTCCAGCTCTTTGTTACACTCGTTTCATTGCTATTTAAGAGTGAGAGAAAATGGGTTATCTGACCAGGGATGAAAGACGGGAAGAGATCTTACAGGCCGCTATGCGCGTGGCGCTGGCCGAGGGATTTTCCGCCATGACGGTGCGCCGCATCGCCTCCGAAGCCGGTGTCGCAACCGGGCAAGTGCATCACCATTTCACCTCCGGCGGTGAGTTAAAATCGCTGGCCTTTATCCGGCTGATCCGCGAACTGCTGGATGCGGATGTGGTCGGGGAACACGCCAGCTGGCGGGCACGTTTACATGCCATGCTCGGCAGCGATGACGGCAGGTTTGAACCCTACATTCGCCTCTGGCGAGAAGCGCAAATCCTCGCAACCCGCGACGCAGAGATCAAGGGCGCGTATGTGCTGACAATGGAGATGTGGCATCAGGAAACGGTTGCCCTTATTGAAGCTGGCAGGAATGCAGGCGTATTCCGTTCCGGTGACCCGGCAGCAAGTATTGCCTGGCGTTTAATTGGCCTGGTGTGTGGCCTTGACGGCATATATCTATTAAACATGCCTGAAATGGATGACGCTGCGTTTAATAATCATCTTGATAAATTAATTTCTCTGGAGTTGTTTTAATACTCCCTTCTGAGTATTTAAATCCCACCGTTACAATTAGTAACACATTAGGCGAACCCCTATTTCATTTCCAAACTCTGGGGTTCGCTTTTTTATCTATCCTTTCAGATGTATCTCAATACTTCCAATAACCACAATACCAGATCTTCACATATCTAGCTGTTTTTACTTATTTTTTATCTCCATTTGGGTAAGCAAGAGGGCGATATGTCACAACAAAGTGAGAAAAGTCATCACCATCTTTTAAGTAACTGGAAACCGGAAAATCCGCAATTCTGGGAGAATAAAGGCAAACATATCGCGCGAAGAAACCTATGGATTTCTGTGGCTTGCCTGCTATTGGCCTTTTGCGTCTGGATGTTATTTAGTGCCATTGCGGTTAACCTCAATAAAGTCGGATTTAATTTCACTACCGATCAGCTTTTTATGCTAACGGCATTACCTTCTCTCTCCGGCGCAATATTGCGTGTCCCCTACTCTTTTATGGTGCCGATATTTGGCGGACGTAACTGGACAGTATTGAGCACCGTGATCCTGATTATCCCCTGCGTCTGGCTGGGGATTGCCATTCAGAACACCGCGACGCCTTACTGGGTCTTTATCGTCATTGCCCTGCTCTGCGGTTTTGCGGGCGCTAACTTTGCCTCCAGCATGGGGAATATCAGCTTTTTCTTCCCGAAATCCAGACAGGGTAGCGCGCTGGGAATCAACGGCGGGCTGGGAAACCTGGGCGTCAGCGTAATGCAGTTGATTGCGCCACTGGTCATTTTTCTGCCGATGTTCACCTTTCTGGGGGTAAACGGTGTGCCTCTGGAGGACGGGTCCACCATGTGGCTGGCGAATGCCGCCTGGATCTGGGCCCCGCTTCTGCTGCTGGCCACCATTGCGGCGTTTATTGGCATGAACGATATCGCCAGCTCAAAAGCCTCTATCGCCAGCCAGCTTCCGGTACTTAAGCGGTTTCATCTCTGGCTGCTGAGCCTGCTCTATCTGGCGACCTTCGGCTCGTTTATCGGTTTCTCGGCAGGCTTTGCCATGCTGTCGAAAACCCAGTTTCCGGACGTTAACATTCTTCACCTTGCCTTCTTTGGCCCCCTGATTGGTGCGCTGGCGCGTTCAGCGGGCGGGATGATCTCCGACAGGCTGGGCGGCGTGCGCGTCACGCTCATCAACTTTGTCTTTATGGCCATCTTTAGCGCCCTGATCTTCCTGACCCTGCCCGGCTCGGGCTCCGGCAGCTTTGTCGCGTTTTATCTGGTCTTTATGGGGCTGTTCCTCACCGCCGGGCTGGGCAGCGGCTCAACCTTCCAGATGATTGCGATTATCTTTCGCCAAATCACCATCGACCGGGTGAGAAAGCAAGGTGGCACGGATGAACAGGCGCAGCATGAAGCCGTGACGGACACCGCTGCCGCGCTGGGCTTTATCTCTGCCATTGGTGCAGTAGGCGGATTTTTTATCCCTAAAGCCTTCGGCACCTCGCTGGCGATGACCGGATCGCCGGTCGGCGCCATGAAAGTCTTCCTCGTGTTTTACATCGTCTGCGTGCTCGTCACCTGGCTGGTGTACGGCCGTAAATCCTCACAAAAAAAATAACTACATCTTCGCCGGAGCGTGATGCAGCACCCTCCGGCCATGCTATCGAAGCAGGAGAAATGTCATGAGCAAACTGCTGGACCGCTTTCGTTACTTCAAAACAAAAGGCGACAGTTTCGCCGATGGGCACGGGCAGGTGTATCACACCAACCGGGACTGGGAAGACAGCTACCGCCAGCGCTGGCAGTTCGACAAGATTGTGCGCTCTACCCACGGCGTAAACTGTACCGGCTCCTGCAGCTGGAAGATTTATGTCAAAAACGGACTGGTGACCTGGGAAACCCAGCAGACCGATTACCCCCGCACTCGCCCGGACCTGCCTAACCATGAGCCACGCGGTTGCCCACGCGGCGCAAGCTACTCCTGGTATCTCTACAGCGCCAACCGCCTCAAATATCCGCTGGTGCGCCGCAGGCTGATTGAACTCTGGCGCGAGGCGCTGGCGCAGCACAGCGACCCGGTACTCGCCTGGGATGCCATTCAAAACGATCCGCAAAAAGCGCAGAGCTACCGACAGGCACGCGGTAAAGGCGGGTTTATCCGCTCAAACTGGAAAGAGCTGAACCAGCTGATTGCCGCCGCCAACGTCTGGACCATCAAAAATTATGGCCCGGACCGCGTGGCCGGTTTCTCGCCTATTCCGGCGATGTCGATGGTCTCTTACGCTGCCGGTACGCGCTATCTCTCTCTGCTCGGCGGTACCTGCCTGAGTTTCTATGACTGGTATTGCGACCTGCCTCCCGCCTCGCCCATGACCTGGGGCGAGCAGACCGACGTGCCGGAGTCCGCCGACTGGTACAACTCCAGCTATATCATCGCCTGGGGCTCTAACGTTCCCCAGACGCGCACCCCCGACGCCCATTTCTTTACCGAGGTTCGTTATAAAGGGACCAAAACCGTTGCCATCACGCCGGACTTCTCAGAAGTTGCCAAACTGAGCGACCAGTGGCTCGCCCCCAAACAGGGGACCGACAGCGCGCTGGCGATGGCCATGGGACATGTGATCCTCAAAGAGTTCCACCTCGATAACCCAAGCGACTACTTCCTCAACTACTGCCGCCGCTACACCGACATGCCGATGCTGGTTCTGCTGGATGAGCAGGCCGATGGTCGTCTGGTGCCGGGACGCATGCTGCGGGCGTCCGACCTTGTGGACGGGCTGGGCGAAGCCAACAACCCGGAGTGGAAAACCGTTGCCTTTGATATTGCCGGTAATCTGGTGGTTCCTAACGGTTCCATTGGCTTCCGCTGGGGCGAAAAAGGCAAATGGAACCTGGAATCGCTGGCTGCGGATCAGGAAACGGAGTTGACCCTTTCCCTGCTGATCAACCACGACAGCGTGGCGGATGTCGCCTTCCCCTACTTTGGCGGCAATGAGAATCCGCATTTTCGCAGCGTGAAGCAGGAGCCGGTGCTGACCCGCCGCGTGCCAAGTAAAACCCTGACGCTTGCCGACGGCAGCCAGAAACATGTGGTCAGCGTGTACGATCTGGTGCTCGCCAACTACGGTCTCGACCGTGGTCTGGAAGACAATAACGCGGCTGAAAATTATGGTGAGATCAAAGCGTATACACCGGCCTGGGGCGAACAGATCACCGGCGTCCCCGCGTATCTGATTGAAAAAATTGCCCGTGAGTTTGCCGACACGGCGCACAAAACGCATGGACGCTCGATGATCATTCTCGGTGCCGGGGTAAACCACTGGTACCACATGGACATGAACTACCGGGGCATGATCAACATGCTGGTCTTCTGCGGCTGCGTAGGCCAAAGCGGCGGTGGCTGGTCGCACTACGTGGGCCAGGAGAAGCTGCGTCCGCAAACCGGCTGGCTGCCGCTGGCCTTCGCGCTGGACTGGAACCGCCCGCCGCGCCAGATGAACAGCACCTCGTTCTTTTACAACCACGCCAGCCAGTGGCGCTATGAGAAGCTGACGGCGCAGGAGCTGCTTTCTCCGCTGGCGGATGCATCCCGATTCACCGGTCACCTGATCGACTTCAACGTCCGCGCCGAGCGTATGGGCTGGCTGCCGTCGGCGCCGCAGCTCAACCTCAACCCGCTGCACATCAAAGCCCGCGCCGAAGCAGCAGGCCTGTCTCCGCAGGAGTACACCGTTCAGGCGTTGAAATCGGGCGATATCCGCTTCGCCTGCGAGCAGCCCGACAGCGATAAAAACCACCCGCGCAATCTGTTTGTCTGGCGCTCGAACCTGCTTGGCTCCTCCGGCAAAGGCCACGAGTACATGCTCAAGTATTTGCTCGGCACCGAAAGCGGGATACAAGGGGAAGATTTAGGCTCGACCGATGACGTGAAGCCTGAAGAGGTCGTCTGGCAGACTAACGCCATTGAGGGCAAACTCGACCTGCTGGTCACGCTCGATTTCCGTATGTCCAGCACCTGCCTGTTCTCTGACATCGTCCTGCCCACCGCCACCTGGTATGAAAAGGACGACATGAACACCTCCGACATGCATCCGTTTATTCATCCGCTTTCTGCCGCCGTCGACCCGGCGTGGGAATCGCGTAGCGACTGGGAGATTTACAAAGGCATCGCCAAAGTTTTCTCTGACGTGTGCGTCGGCCATCTCGGTACGGAAACGGACGTCGTGTTGCAGCCCCTTCAGCACGACTCCCCGGCGGAACTGTCCCAGCCGTTTGATATTCAGGACTGGCGCAAAGGCGAATGCGATTTGATCCCCGGCAAAACCGCGCCGAACATTGCGGTCGTCGAGCGTAACTACCCGGAAACCTGGGAGCGCTTTACCTCCCTCGGCCCCTTGCTGGACAAGCTCGGCAATGGCGGGAAAGGGATCTCGTGGAACACGCAAAACGAGGTCGAGTTCCTCGGCAAGCTGAACTACGTCAAGCTCGACGGTCCGGCGAAAGGCCGTCCGCGTATCGAGACGGCCATTGATGCCGCCGAAGTGATCCTCGCGCTGGCACCGGAAACCAACGGTCAGGTGGCGGTGAAGGCGTGGGAAGCGCTGGGCGAACTGACCGGACGCGACCACACCCACCTGGCGCTGAATAAAGAAGATGAAAAAATCCGCTTCCGCGATATTCAGGCGCAGCCGCGTAAAATCATCTCCAGCCCGACCTGGTCCGGTCTGGAAAGCGAGCATGTCTCCTACAACGCGGGTTATACCAACGTTCACGAGCTGATCCCGTGGCGCACCCTCTCCGGCCGTCAGCAGCTGTATCAGGATCACCCGTGGATGCGCGCCTTCGGCGAAAGTCTGGTGGCTTACCGTCCGCCGATTGATACCCGCAGCGTCAGCCATATGCGCGAGATCCCGCCGAACGGCTTCCCGGAAAAAGCGCTCAACTTCCTGACGCCGCACCAGAAATGGGGCATCCACTCTACCTACAGTGAAAACCTGCTGATGCAGACTCTGTCGCGCGGCGGGCCGATTGTCTGGATCAGTGAAACCGACGCGCGTGAGCTGGGCATTGAGGACAACGACTGGATTGAAGCCTTCAACGCCAACGGCGCCCTCACCGCCCGCGCGGTGGTCAGCCAGCGCGTGCCACCGGGTATGACCATGATGTACCACGCCCAGGAGCGCATTCTTAACATTCCGGGTTCCGAGGTGACCGGACGGCGCGGTGGTATTCATAACTCGGTGACCCGCGTCTGCCCGAAACCGACGCACATGATTGGCGGTTACGCGCAGTTGGCTTACAGCTTCAACTATTACGGCACCGTTGGCTCCAACCGCGACGAGTTCATCATGATCCGCAAAATGAAAAACATTAACTGGCTGGATGGCGAAGGTCGGGATCAGGTACAGGAGACGAAAAAATGAAAATACGTTCACAGGTTGGTATGGTACTGAATCTCGATAAATGCATTGGCTGCCACACCTGCTCGGTCACCTGTAAAAACGTCTGGACCGGGCGTGAAGGGATGGAATATGCATGGTTTAACAACGTCGAGACCAAACCGGGGATCGGCTACCCGAAAAACTGGGAAGACCAGGAGGAGTGGCAAGGCGGCTGGATCCGCGGTATTCACGGTAAGCTGACGCCGCGTCTCGGCGGCAAAATGGGGGTGCTGTCGAAAATATTTTCTAACCCCGTCCTGCCGCAGATTGACGATTACTATGAGCCCTTTACCTTTGACTATCAGGATCTGCACCGCGCGCCGGAGGGGGATCACCTCCCTACCGCCCGTCCGCGCTCGCTGATTGACGGCAAGCGGATGGACAAAATCGTCTGGGGGCCCAACTGGGAAGAGCTGCTGGGCGGCGAATTCGAAAAACGCGCCCGCGACCGTAACTTCCAGAAGATCCAGAAAGAGATGTACGGCCAGTTTGAAAACACCTTCATGATGTACCTGCCACGCCTGTGCGAGCACTGCCTGAACCCAAGCTGCGTCGCCACCTGCCCGAGCGGCGCCATTTACAAGCGCGAAGAGGACGGCATTGTGCTGATTGATCAGGACAAATGCCGCGGCTGGCGTCTGTGCATCAGCGGTTGTCCGTACAAAAAGATCTACTTCAACTGGAAGAGCGGCAAGTCAGAAAAATGCATCTTCTGCTACCCGCGCATTGAATCCGGCCAGCCGACCGTCTGCTCGGAAACCTGCGTCGGGCGCATCCGCTATCTCGGCGTGCTGCTGTATGACGCGGACCGTATTGAGGAGGCCGCCAGTACCGAGCATGAAACCGATCTCTACGAACGCCAGTGCGACGTGTTCCTCAACCCGAACGACCCGGCGGTGATTGAAGAAGCGCTGAAACAGGGCATTCCGCAGAACGTGATTGATGCGGCCCAGCGCTCCCCGGTCTACAAAATGGCGATGGACTGGAAGCTGGCCCTGCCGCTGCACCCCGAATACCGCACCCTGCCGATGGTCTGGTATGTGCCGCCGCTGTCACCGATCCAGTCCTACGCTGACGCAGGCGGTCTGCCGCAGAGCGACGGCGTCCTGCCTGCCGTGGAGAGCTTGCGCATTCCCGTCCAGTACCTGGCGAACATGCTCAGCGCGGGGGATACCGGCCCGGTGCTGCGCGCCCTTAAACGCATGATGGCGATGCGACACTACAAGCGCTCCCAGACGGTAGAAGGCGTCACGGACACCCGTGCGATTGAGGAGGTAGGCCTTACCGTGGAACAGGTTGAAGAGATGTACCGCTATCTGGCCATCGCCAACTATGAGGATCGTTTCGTGATCCCCACCAGCCACCGTGAAATGGCGCGCGATGCCTTCCCGGAACGTAACGGCTGCGGCTTCACCTTTGGCGACGGCTGCCACGGCTCTGACACCAAATTTAACCTCTTCAACAGCAGCCGGATTGATGCCATCAACATCACCGAGGTGCGCGAACATGGGGAGGGAGAGTAATGCAGATCCTCAAAATCATCGCGCTGCTGATTGAGTATCCCGATGAGACCCTATGGGAAAATCGCGAGGAAGCGCTTTCGCTCATTGAGCAGGACGCACCCATGCTGCTGTCGTTTGCCCGTCAGCACCTGAGCGCCCCGCTGCTGGATAAACAGGCCGAGTGGTGCGAGGTATTTGAGCGTGGCCGCGCGACCTCGCTGCTGCTGTTCGAGCATGTTCACGCTGAATCCCGCGATCGCGGTCAGGCGATGGTTGACCTTATGGGGCAGTATGAGAAAGCCGGGCTACAGCTCGACTGCCGCGAACTGCCGGACTATCTGCCGCTCTATCTGGAGTACCTCAGTATCGTTACGGACGACGAGGCGCGCGAAGGATTGCAGAACGTCGCGCCTATCCTGGCGCTGATTGGCGGGCGTCTGAAGCAGCGCGGCGTGGCCCATTATCAGCTGTTCGATGCCCTGCTGGTGCTGGCCGGAACGCGGCTTTCCAGCGACAGCGTGGCGAAACAGGTGGCCACGGAGAAACGCGATGACACCCGCCAGGCGCTGGACGCCGTCTGGGAAGAGGAACAGGTCAAGTTTATCGAAGACAACGCCACATCGTGCGACAGCTCGCCGATGCAGCACTATCAACGACGCTTTAGCCAAGACGTCGCGCCGCAGTACGTAGACGTCAGCGCCGGAGGCCCAAAATGACACATTACCTGAACGTCTTTTTCTATGACATTTACCCCTACATCTGCGCCACCGTGTTTTTCCTCGGCAGCTGGTTGCGCTACGACTACGGGCAATACACCTGGCGCGCCTCATCGAGCCAGATGCTCAGCAAACGCGGTATGAACTGGGCCTCTAACCTGTTTCACATTGGGATCCTGGGGATTTTCTTCGGCCACCTGTTCGGCATGCTAACCCCGCACTGGATGTATGCCTGGTTTTTACCCGTCGCGGTTAAGCAGCAGTTAGCCATGATTGCTGGGGGGATTTGCGGCGTGCTGACGCTGATTGGCGGTTCCATGCTGCTGATTCGCCGCCTGTTCAACCAGCGGGTACGCGCCACTTCCACCACGCCGGATATCATCATCATGAGTATCCTGCTGATACAGTGCATTCTGGGGCTATCGACCATTCCTTTCTCCGCCCAGTATCCTGACGGAAGTGAGATGATGAAGCTGGTCGGCTGGGCGCAGGGAATTGTGACGTTTAAGGGCGGCTCATCGGAAATATTGAGTGGCGTGGCCCCCATCTTCCGCGTTCATCTGGTGCTGGGGATGACTATTTTCCTTATCTTCCCGTTCACCCGCCTGGTGCACGTGTGGAGCGCACCGTTTGAGTATTTTACCCGTCGGTATCAGGTGGTGAGATCGCGCCGTTGATTTTGTCGGGTGGCGGCTTCGCCTTACCCGACCTACGTTCAAGCACATGTCGGCCCGGTAAGGCGTAGCCGCCACCGGGCTTTAATGTCAACTTACTGACCCTCCGGTTACCAGAGAGAGAATAAATAACAGCAACAGCACCGCGACGATCAATCCGAATGCAAGTAGCACAGCATGGAAAGTTAGCGTTAGCCCTGAGAAAAGCAATGCCCCGGAGATCCCCCAACGGCTCTCCTTGCACATCCCTCCGATGAACGAAAGCCCCAGAGCCACAACAGCGAGAATAATTCCGGCATTGAGAGAATGAGTGCAATTCCTCCCAGCAACATACCCAATGAACTGAATTTATTTCGCAAAACGATTTCCATATCAACATGCCTTCGAATGATGCCGCCGCGTGGGCTGTAGGCCCGGTAAGGCGTAGCCGCCACCGGGCGATGAAGGCTGAAGCATGCCGCTTTGCAGAAGAAAATTCCACCACGAAATGTCGTCTCATAATGGCCCAAAAGTATCGTTATTGGTTCTCCAGGTGACTCATACTGTGAGCAACTGTGCGGAATAATGGCTCCCGAACACAACACAGAAGGAGTTCGCGTGATGAAACCATTTTTTCGTACAGCATTGCTGATCGGCATGATCAGCACTTTTTCCACTTATGCTAGCGCGCAGGAAACGACCGGCACGAATAGCAAAACCATTCGTGCAATGACAGGCGCAACGGTGACTTCGTCTTTATCCGCCTCACAAACGGCGTTAATCGTGGTGGATATCCAAAACGAATATTACGCAGGTAAAGATTTTCGTGGTCAGATGGTGATCCCTGATGGCGATAAGGTACTGAAGAACAGTCAAAAGCTGGTTAGCTATGCCCATCAAAAGGGGATGCAGGTGTACTTCGTGCGCCATATAGCGCCAAAGGATAGCCCGCTGTTTGCCGAAGGGTCTGTTTATGCCAGGTTCCATCAAGACTTACAGCCTTCTGCACGCGATGCCATTATCACCAAAGCGACCCCGAGCTCTTTTGTTGGCACCGATCTGGATGCGCAATTAAAGAACAAAGGGATCAAAAAGGTGATAGTCATTGGCCTGATGACGCACATGTGCATTTCCTCTACCGCACGTGACGCTGTTCCGCTGGGCTATAACGTGATTATCCCTGAAGATGCGACAGCAACACGCGATCTGGATGATGGTCAGGGTGGCGTGGTAGACCACAAAGCGCTGCAACGTGCGGCATTAGCCGGTGTTGCCGATGTGTTTGCCGAGATTATGACGACCAAAGACGTTATGGCGCTGCCAGTCACAGAATAAGACCGGACTTGATCCCCGTCGCCAGCCAGGTCTCTATACTGGCTGGCACACGGAGGCTTAATAACACCTCGCCTTCTCGCTATCGGCGCGAGTTTCGCGGCCGATAGCGAGGCGGCTATTTTCCGTGAGTTTCAAACCCTGCCATCACCGCCGTCAGCTCCGCCAGTGAAAAACCGTGCTTCGGATCGTCAACACCCAGCCCGAAGCGTTCCTGCATCAGTTGATACAGCGCCGCAGCATCGGGTAGATGGATCTGCTCCTCCACATGGCCCTTTTGCCAGTGGGTAAAGTTGAAGTTGGTCAGCGTCAGTTTGCCGCCGTCAGGCAGATGACGACACATCAGCAGATGATGGCGGAAATGGGACTGCGGCCAGTGCGCTGACCAGAAATTGCCCATGACGTAATCACTGAAATATTGTGTCGTCAGGTCAAAGTGATACATCGACTGCCAGTGTTCGTGGTGACGGAATTGTAGTACCCAGTCGTTCCCCTCGCTCAGCAGACGATACAGCCCGTGCGGTGTCTTCTGCTCTTGGTTGGCAAGCAGACGAATCGGTGCCGTCAGCGTCTGGCCGCCAAACCCAACGTCGGCAATCCAGCGCTCGCCGTTAAGTTCGACGAGCAACAGGCGATGCGTGCGCGGCGGCATTTGTGGTGGATTCGCTAATACCACACGTCCCAGCACGCTGCGCACCGTAAACCCGACTTCGCGCAACACGCGCTCAAACAAGCCATTTTGTTCAAAGCAATACCCCCCGCGACGCGCCTTAACCAGTTTGTCGACAAGGCTTTGATCGTCGAGCTGTATTTCGCGCGGTAGTACGACATCGATATTCTCAAACGGGATCGCACAGTTGTGATGTAAATGCAGCGCGCGCAAGGTGTCGATATCAACAGTAGCCGGTTGTTTCCAGCCGATGCGGGCGAAATAGGCAGTCAGAAATGGGGACATCCATCAGTTTCCTTTAACAGTGATGTTCTGTTTATAAACTAATTTCACGCGTCCACTTTGATTTCCGTGCTTTTTCGCCATACTCATCGTTATTGATGAGGAGACCCTATGAGCCACTTTCGTCCTGTTGAATTACGTCATGCCAGCCGTCTTTTAAACCATGGCCCCACCGTGCTTATCACCAGTCGGGATGAAACCCTGGACAGGCGTAACGTTATGGCTGCCGCGTGGTCGATGCCGGTTGAGTTTGAACCACCGCGTATCGCCATTGTGGTGGATAAAAGCACATGGTCGCGTGAACTGATTGAACGCAGCGGGCAATTTGGCATCGTCATTCCCGGCGTGTCCGCCGCCAACTGGACCTACGCGGTCGGTAGCGTTAGCGGGCGCGACGAAGACAAATTCAACTGCTACGGCATCCCGGTGGTGAACGGTCCGGCACTCGGCCTGCCCGTCATTGAAGAGAAATGTCTGGCGTGGATGGAGTGCCGGTTATTACCCGTTACATCCGCGGCAGAAAAGTACGATACGCTATTCGGGGAAGTGGTTTCAGCCGCCGCCGATGAACGCGCGTTTGTCGCCGGACGCTGGCAGTTTGACGGTGATAAGCTGAATACCCTGCACCATCTGGGAGCCGGGACGTTTGTGGCGAGTGGGAAAATGGTGAAGGCGCTGGATTGACAAACCCTCCCCCCATCGGGGAGAGGGTGAACGTATTACTTCGCACGCCGGGCAATAATCTCATCCGCCACATTGCGCGGTGCTTCCGCAAAATGGTGGAACTCCATCGTGTAGGTCGCGCGGCCTTGCGACATCGAGCGCAGCGTGGTGGCGTATCCAAACATCTCTGCCAGCGGCACGTCAGCGCGGATAATCTGGCTGCCGTACTGCTCTTCCATGCCCTGCACCATGCCACGACGGGATGAGAGATCGCCCATAATATTACCGGCGTACTCTTCCGGCGTTTCCACCTCGACATGCATCACCGGCTCAAGGATCACTGGATCCGCTCTGCGAGCGCCCTCTTTAAACCCGAGGATCGCCGCCATGCGGAACGCCATTTCCGAGGAGTCGACGTCGTGATACGACCCAAAGGTCAGGGTCGCTTTTACATCGACAACCGGATACCCCGCCAGCACGCCGCTGTTCATGGCTTCGCGCAGCCCTTTTTCCACAGAGGGAATATACTCACGCGGCACCACGCCACCCTTCGTGGCATCTTCAAACTTGAAGCCACTACCAGGCTCTAACGGCTCAAGGCTCAGGACCACATGCCCGTACTGCCCTTTACCGCCGGACTGCCGGACAAATTTGCCTTCGATATCTTTCACCGCTTTGCGCAGCGTCTCGCGGTAGGTCACCTGCGGACGGCCGATGTTTGCCTCGACACCAAACTCACGCTTCATGCGATCGACGATAATCTCAAGATGTAACTCACCCATACCGGAAATAATCGTCTGGCCGGACTCTTCATCGGTATGCAGACGGAACGACGGATCTTCCGCCGCCAGGCGTTGCAGGGCAATGCCCATCTTCTCCTGATCGCCCTTGGTTTTTGGCTCGATGGCAAGGGAGATCACCGGGTCCGGGAACTCCATTCTCTCAAGCGTGATGACCGCATTCGGATCGGTGAGCGTGTCCCCGGTGGTCACATCCTTCAGACCCACACAGGCCGCAATATCACCGGCGCGCAGCTCATCCACCTCGTGACGATCGTTGGCATGCATCAGCACGATGCGTCCGATACGCTCTTTCTTGCCCTTCACCGGGTTATACACCGCGTCGCCTTTTCTCAACACGCCAGAGTAAACGCGAATAAAGGTCAACTGCCCGACGTACGGATCGCTCATCAGTTTGAACGCCAGCGCAGAAAACGGCTCTTCATCACTTGGATGACGCTCCGCATGCTGCCCTTTTTCGTCCACACCGTCGATGGCCGGTACATCCAGCGGGGATGGCATCAGCTCAATCACCGCATCGAGCATGCGCTGTACCCCTTTGTTTTTAAAGGCGCTGCCGCACAGCATCGGCTGGATTTCACCGGAGATGGTCCGAATACGCAGCCCTTTGATGATCTCAGCCTCATCAAGGTCGCCCGTCTCCAGGTATTTATCCATCAGCGCGTCGCTGGCTTCTGCTGCCGCAGAGACCATTTTTTCCCGCCACTCCTGCGCGGTGCTCAGCAATTCGTCCGGTACCGGCGCATAGTTAAACACCATGCCCTGTGTGGCATCATCCCACACAATGGTACGCATCTTGATGAGATCCACCACGCCGGTGAAGTGCTCTTCCGCGCCCACAGGGATCACAATAGGCACCGGATTCGCCTTCAGGCGTTCCTGCATCATCCGTACGACGCGGAAGAAATCGGCACCCGGACGGTCCATTTTGTTGACGAACGCCAGGCGCGGCACATGATATTTATTCGCCTGACGCCAGACGGTCTCTGACTGTGGCTGCACGCCACCCACGGAGTCGTACACCATGACGGCACCGTCCAGCACGCGCATGGAACGTTCCACCTCAATGGTGAAATCCACGTGCCCCGGGGTGTCGATGATATTGATCCGGTGCGGTTCAAACCCTCTGTCCATACCCGGCCAGAAGCAGCTGACGGCCGCGGAGGTAATGGTGATCCCGCGCTCTTGCTCCTGCGCCATCCAGTCGGTTGTTGCCGCGCCATCGTGTACTTCACCCAGCTTGTGGCTCATCCCGGTGTAAAACAGGATGCGTTCGGTGGTTGTCGTTTTACCGGCATCGATATGCGCGGAAATACCGATGTTGCGATAACGTTCGAGAGGGATGGGTCGGGGCATAATATTTCCTTAAGTCTGTAAGACTGAGTTGTGACGACCGGGATGGTCGCCTGTGTGTTCGTTTGCTATAATAGTCCTATTGTACGAGTATTATCGAACTATTTTTTCACGGTTGACCTATTGTTGATATAGCTCAATCTGAACGTTGACGCAGGAAAACGATGATCCCAAACCACCCCGAACCTGAACAAATACTGCTGGAAAATGTGCTGTTTGCTCTCGGCAACCCGCTCCGGCTATCGATTATCCGCAGGCTGGCCGATGGCAGTGAACTGAGCTGCAACGCGCTGCGCCCGGACGATGTGGTGAAATCCACCATGACCCACCACTGGCGCGTACTGCGCGACAGCGGTGTAATCTGGCAGCGCCCGCAGGGGCGAGAGAATATGATTTCACTGCGAAGAGACGATCTGGATGCCCGTTTTCCTGGGCTGATGGCGATATTGCTGCGGGCTGAGTAGCGCTGCGGTTACGTTGATATCCGTGGCAACGCTACGCTTTCTCCTGACGATAAACCGGGATCTGCCGTCGGGTCCTGGTCAGGGTATCAAAGACCTCGGTCCCGGAGGTGGTTATTCTCATCCCCGTTTTGCGCAACCGTTGCACATCGGCCGCGATGCGCTGAATGCCGAACCAGAAAAGCCCGTCGAGTGCGGTGACCGCGAGCCCGTTTTCCAGCGCTAACTTTAATCGCTCCCGGGGCGCTTTCACCTGCTGGGCGATTTGCCGGTACGGCACTTCGCTCCCCCCTTCACTATCACTGCGCTGGATACGCGTTTTCAGGTGGTAGTTAAATTCATCGGGGATCCCGTCCAGATTCATTTTCAGGCTATAAACACAGCCGAAGCGCTTGCCATTAAACAGCACATTTTTCTGGCTGAGTTGAAGCTCTTTTCTGAGGCCGTCAATTAACTGCGGGGCGCGGGTGAGGAGTAACCGGAAAGGAAGCTCAAAGCTGGTGACGTAATCCACATTCAGCAGCGCAAGTCGCAGGCGTTCTTCTGCACCGGCCTGTTGCTCCCGACACTCTTCCAGTACCTCCGCCCACTGACGCGTCAGACGCTCTGGTTCGGCGGCTTCGGTAAAGAGAAATTTTTCAATCTGGTAATCAACTCTTCCGGTCATCGTGCGGTTTCCCGTCGCTGTGAATGCGGTAATTCTATCCAGCGCAGTGATATTTATAAAGAACTGAACCGCAACGGCGTGCTGAAAATGTCGTTGCGATTCAGTCTTCTGACATCCGGGATCAGTGCGCCATTAACCAGCCCATCAGAAGCGTGGCGAAAATCACCGTCGACGCACCGCCAATGCGGGTCGCAATCTGGGCAAACGGCATCAGCGACATGCGGTTAGACGCGGAAAGAATTGCCACATCTCCTGTCCCGCCCAGCCCGCTATGACAGCAGGTGACAATCGCCGCTTCCACCGGGTACATATTCAGGCGCGACGCAATAAAATAACCGCTCAGCGCCATTGCGATGACGATCGAACCGCACACCACCACGTATCCCACCGAAAAGACCGACACCACGCTCTCGAGCGGCACGTACAGCATGCCGAGACCAATCATCAACGGCCAGACCAGCGCAGCGGAGACAAATTTATAGCAACTGTGCGCCCCCTGCTCCATGGAGGCCGGGATCACCTTGAAGTATTTGCACAGCACGGCGATGAGGATCATCAATACCGGGCCGGGAATATGCACCAGCTTCTCAAACAGTCCGCCAACGATAAAAAACGCACACACCATCAGCAGCCCGCCCCCCATCAGATGGAAATCCGTCTGCTGTACGCTCTGCGCGCTGGCAAACAGGCTTGTGTCATCTTTGCTGCGGGTTAACATGCCATTGCCTGAAAGCGAGGGACGTTTTGCCCCGAGGCGCGCCAGCGTACCCGCACAAATAATGGCAAAAATATTCCCCACTACGGCGGCGGGTGCCAGTTGCGCCACGTAGACGTCAGGTGTCTGACCCAGTATCGCCGAATAGGCCAGCGACAACGGTAAAATCCCCTCGCCAATCCCTCCGCCGATAATCGGTACGATGATGAAGAAGAAGGTGTGATACGGCGTATAGCCAAACAGCGAACCAACGAGTAAACCGGTCAGCACGGCCATCAGGGTACCCACCACCAGCGGAACGAACATGCGGATCATCCCCTGAATCAACAGCACGCGGTTCATCCCCAAAATGCTCCCCACCACCAGACAGGCGATGACGAAATAAAGCAAATTGGCCTCTTTCATCAACAGGTGAACCGTATCCAGGGTGTGTTTCTCGAATACGCCAAAATAGACCAGCACCGAGGGCAGCATCAGGCACAATATTGCCGGGCCACCAATATCTTTCAGCAGCGGGATTTGTCGGCCAATTTTGGCAAAGGCGAAACCGAGCGTCATGATCACCGCGAGTCCACCGATCATGTTTTTCGGCAGCAGCCCGGCCCACGCGGAGGTGGCCACAATGGCCGCGATCCCGACAAACAGCATCAACGGGACCGCGCCAACTTCAGCATTGCTCAACCCAAAAGCAAAACGTGAAGCGACTGGAGACGTGGTTACAGAATTATCTTTCATATAATCACCGGATTAGTAGGTTCGGATATCAATAAACAGGAATAAATCGTAATTGGCCTGTGCTTAATAAAGCTTTAATATTTAATCGTATTCAAATTGCCATTTATAAAAATGGTTCATCGAGAAATTAGCATGGCGATTTCGCCGGAAATGTGAACAGCACGAGAATTTGTTTTTAAATAACTTAATTCATCTTTTCGTAACTAAAGTTTTTAATCACCGCGTCGATGTTTTGAAATTAATTAAACCAGAAAGACTGTGACCGTTATCACTACGCCTCTGATCCTTAACCGCTAGATTAGCGCGAAACGACAGACATAAATAAACCTGCGCCTGCAACTGAACCTTATCCGATTATTGAAATTCAGGAGTCATTCATGTCTCGCAAAGAAGTACTGTATACCCCTTATAGCGGCGCCGTATTACTGGAAAATCCGTTATTAAATAAAGGACTCGCATTTATAAAAGAAGAACGTGATAACTTTAATCTGCACGGTTTGTTGCCACACAACGTTGAAACCATCGAGGAACAAACCGAACGCGCCTGGGTACAATTCTGTCATTTTAAAAGCGATATTTCCCGCCACGTTTATCTGCGTAATATCCAGGATACGAATGAGACGCTGTTTTACAACCTGCTGCGTTCGCACCTGAAAGAGACGTTACCCATTATCTATACCCCCACGGTAGGAGAAGCGTGCGAACACTTCTCGACTATTTATCGCCGCGCGCGTGGGCTGTTTATTTCCTGGCCCAATCGTCACCGTATTGATGAAATGCTGCAAAGCTTCTCACGCAATGATATTCGCGTCATCGTCGTGACCGACGGAGAGCGTATTCTGGGGCTTGGCGATCAGGGAATTGGTGGGATGGGAATACCCATTGGAAAACTCTCGTTATATACCGCCTGCGGCGGGATCCACCCGGCGTCTACCCTGCCGATTATGCTCGATGTCGGTACCAATAATCAGCAGCATCTGGACGATCCCATGTATATGGGCTGGCGTCACCCACGTATCAGCGACGATCAGTACGCCGAGTTTATGGACATGTTTATCAGTACCGTGAAGCAGCGCTGGCCCAATGTATTGCTGCAGTTTGAGGATTTCGCGCAGAAAAACGCCACCAGACTGCTGCAGCGCTACCGCGACCAGCTGTGCTGTTTCAACGACGATATCCAGGGTACCGCCGCCGTGACCGCGGGCACGCTGATTGCTGCCGCCCATGCTGCCGGGACCCGTGTTCGCGATCAGCGCGTGGTCTTCCTGGGGAGCGGATCCGCCGGTTGCGGCATCGCCGAAAAAATCGTGGCGCTGATGATGGATGACGGGCTAACCGAAGCCGAAGCCCGCAGTCGGGTCTTTATGGTCGATCGCTTTGGCCTGCTGACTGACGATATGACCAACCTCCTCGACTTCCAGAAAAACCTGCTCACGGCGCGCGAGGCGATCCGCGACTGGCAGGTTGAGTCGAACAATATTTCGCTGATGGACGTGGTTAAAAACGCGCATCCGACGGTAATGATTGGGGTCTCAGGCCAGCCGGGCCTCTTCAGCGAAGAGATTGTGAAAGAGATGCATCGCCACTGCCCGCGCCCGGTGATTATGCCGCTTTCTAACCCCACATCCCGCGCGGAGGCGCAACCGCAGGATCTCATTGCCTGGACACAGGGCGCCGCGCTCGTCGCCACCGGCAGCCCGTTTGCGCCGGTGTTCTGGCAGGGCGAACAGTACGATATTGCCCAGTGTAATAACGCCTATGTATTCCCCGGGCTGGGGCTGGGTATTCTGGCCTGCCATGCACGCAGGGTCACCGAGGAGATGCTGATGGCGGCAAGCCGCAGCCTGGCCGCGCAGTCGCCGCTGGTGACAACCGAAAAAGGCGGGTTATTGCCGCCGGTGGATCATATAGAAACGGTGTCACGCCATATCGCGTTTGCCGTCGCCCGAGCGGCCATTGAGCAAGGTGTTGCGCCAGCCATGGAGGATGAGATATTGCTGGCGCGGATTGAAGAGACCTGGTGGCAAGCAGATTATGCGCCGTACCGCAGGGCTGCGCTGTAACCGTCAGCCTGCCCTCACGTTACGGTGAGGGCATATTTTAGTGCTGAATGCCTGACTGTTCAGGCATGTCGCCAGGAGATACGGTTCTGTTGGAAGTGACCACGCTTTTTTTGCGCGCATATCTGTCCGGCTGGCCTTCAGGGCGGGTTTTGAAGCGTCGGTGCAACCACATATATTGCTCCGGCGCCATCAGCACCGCGCGCTCAATTGCCCTGTTCATTTGCGTGGCTACCGACGCTTTATCACCGCCCTGCAGCGTTTCTCCGATATCTTCAAGAATAATCAGTTCGTAACCGCTGCCGTCTGCCTTTCTGCGTGGAACGAACGGGATCACCGCCGGTCTGGCACTCTTCACCAGCATATAACTTCCGGCGGTTGTCGCGGCATCAGGAACCGCAAAGAACGGTACAAACACGCTGTTGGTTTTGCCGTAGTCGTGATCCGGGGCATACCAGAGAATGTCATTCTGCTTCAGGGCGCGGATCATGCCCTTCAGGTCATAGCGATCCAGCATGGTTTTATTTGAGCGCAGACGGCCGCGCGTCTGCAGCCAGTCCAGCAGCGCATTATTGTTAGGGCGATAAACACCGACTCCCGGGTTGAGCATGCCAAAGATCCTCGCCCCCAGTTCAAGCGTGAGAAAATGCATACCGATGAGCACCACGCCATTTCCGCGCGCCCGGGCCTCTTCCATATGTTCATATCCGCTGACGCTGAAACATTTACGCACACGCCAGTCAGGCCAGAACCAGGCGATCCCGGTTTCGATGACGCCCATGCCAACCGATTCAAAATTACGCTGCAGTAGCTTTTCGCGCTCATCCTTTTTCATGTCGGGAAAACAGAGCTCAAGGTTGCGGCGAGCGATGTCCACACGACGGGGAAGCAAACGCATGGCCAGACGACCAAGCCCGTGTCCGATTCTTAATAAAAGGGGATACGGGAGCTGCACAATGCACCAGAGCGCTGCAATGCCTGTCCAGCTGAGCCAGTAACGAGGATGAAAAAAGGCGAGTGAGAACTGAGGTAATTTTGTCATGAGAAAATTATCCTGTACTGAATTTAACGCAACTGCTGTGCTTACCAGATGATTTCGTGAAAGTTTTAGAGAGGGAAAGTGTAACGGAAACGTCACAGGATCGTATTATCGATTTTTGCGAAATGTCGGGAGAAACTTAAATGCCGGGTCAACGAGGCCGCTGCCCGGCAAATAAAATTACATCGAATAGCCGGGCTTTTTAATCAACGAATCCAGCTTCGGGCCAATTTCGCTGTCCCAGACCTGCGCTTTCCAGTCTTCAGGATTAACCTGGTTTAACGCCACCGACACTGAACTGTCTTTACTGTTGAAATGACGAATTATCACCTCGGCAATATCAGCCGCCAGCGCGTTTTTTTGTTCGTCGTTTAAATCCCGGGGAAAACATTTGATATCTACATGTGGCATGTGCAGGCTTCCTGTTATGAATCAGGTTTACACGTTATCAGATAATGCCGTTTGCCTTTAACACCTTGTGCAGTTCAGGAAGCTGACACACGGCGTCTGCAATGGCCGTTATCTTTGGCGTATTCTCGGCAAACCACGCATGCCGTGGCCCCCAGGTACGTGCGACCGCAATATAGACGTCGAGTAGCGTAAGCTGTTCACCCAGCGCAAACGGGGCCGCTTTGAGCTGGCTATCGAACCACAAATAGAGGGATTTGCGGTATTCGATACAATTTTTCTTCAGTTGTTCCGGTGCGTCAGGCACCCAGCGTTCGGGATAATCGGCATAGGTAAAGGTCGGATAGACGTTCGCGACAAACCAGATAAGCAAGCGTTGAAATTGCTGACGTTCTGCCTGTCCGACGGGCGGCGCCAGATCGGGACACCTGTCGAGCACCATCAGGGCGATGGCGGCTGTTTCGGTCATGATCGCGCCATTTTCCAGCGCCAGCGTCGGCACCTGACACAATGGATTGAGCCTTTGCAGCAATTCGCGCTGCGGACCGGGCGCATCAAACCCGTCCACATTAATAAACTCGTAAGGGATGTCTGCCAGAGTCAGCATCACTTCGCTGATTGCCGAGCCCCAGCCGGGTGCACCATAAAGTTTGATCATGTTGCCCTCTCAGGAGTGAAAATCCTAAGTGTAGAGCACAATTAATACGTGATCCCAGGCGGGTTAACCTCCGAGTGTGTCACCGCTTCGCCCTGCTCTCCCCAGCGCGCCAGCACCTTCTGATACTCCCCGCGCGTGATCGCGCCGTCCAGCGCGGCCTGCAGGGCGTAGACCAGTTGATTGCCTTTTTTGGTGGTCGTGGCGACATACGCTTTTTTCGGGCCCAGCCCGACAACGCGCGTTTTACCGGTCAGCGCGGCTTTATACGCCGCGACCGACTGTGGTCCAAAGAACACATCCGCCCGCCCGGACTGAATATAAAGATTGCCCGAGGCATCATCCGTCAGGTACACCGGCAGCGCGGGCTCACGCCCGGCCTTTTTATTCTCCTCGTTCCAGCCTAACAGGATGCGCTCCTGATTGGTGCCGGATCCGACAATAACCTTTCTACCCGCAAGATCTTCAGGACCGTTAATCGACCGCACCGGACTGGTGGATTTCACCGTAAACGCCAGCGAATCGACGCGATAGGTCGCAAAATCAAACTTCTCTTTGCGCTGTTCGGTCACCGCAATGTTCACCAGCGCCACGTCATAGCGCCCGGAAGTGATCCCCAGCGGCCAGTCTTCCCAGGCGGTGGGAACGAGCTTCAGTTTTAGCCCCAGGCTGCCTGCCAGCAGCCGGGCGATATCCGGATCGCTGCCGATTCGCGTACGGTTGTCGCTGGCAAGCAGGGCCAGCGGCGGTGAGTTAAGCGCAGAAATGGCCACCGTGAGGGTTCCCGGCTCGACAAATTTGTAATGAGCGGGGATCTTCGCCACCGCCTGCTGATCCACCGTCACCGGCAGCGGCTGCTCGTTGGCTTTTAAATTAATACTGGCATGGCTGGCGGCGGTAAAGGCCAGCCCTGCCAGAAGTCCATATTTCATGGGTACTCCTTACAGGACTCGTGAAAGGAACTGACGCGTTCGCGCGTGCGATGGCCGGTTCAGCACCTCGTCGCTGCTGCCCTGCTCCACAATTTTACCGTCGACCATAAACACCACCTGATCCGCTACTTCTCTGGCGAAACCGATCTCATGGGTGACCACCACCAGCGTGGTGCCGGAACGGGCGAGTTTCTTGATGACATCCAGCACTTCGCCAACCAGCTCAGGGTCTAGCGCCGAGGTGGGTTCATCAAACAGTATGACGCGCGGACGCAGCGCCAGCGCACGGGCAATGGCGATGCGCTGCTGCTGCCCGCCAGAGAGATGGCGCGACCAGGCATCCGCTTTATCACGCAGCCCCACCACATCCAGCAGGCTATACGCCTGCTCAACGGCCTCTTTTTTGCTCAGTTTTTTATGGGCGACAGGTGCTTCAATCAGGTTTTCCAGCACCGAGAGATGCGGGAAGAGATTAAAGTTCTGGAACACATAACCCACATTGACGCGCTGTTTGAGGATCTCTTTCTCTTTTAACTCGTAGAGTTTGTCACCCCGACGGCGATAGCCGATGTAATCCCCGTCAATCTGAATAAACCCTTCGTCGACGCGCTCAAGGTGGTTGATGGTGCGCAGCAGGGTCGATTTACCGGAGCCGGACGGTCCGAGGATCACCGTGACGGATCCCGGTGGGATCTCAAGCGACACGTTATCGAGCGCTTTATGGCGACCAAAGAATTTACTGACGCCGGTAATGGAAATATGTCCTTCATGAGAGGCTTGCATGGACGGGCTCCTGTGCGGGCGTGGTGGTGACGGAACGGGAACGGGTACGGCTGAGGGTACGGTTCTGATTCACCGCCGAGCGACGTTCGCTGCGGGCCAGTCCCCGCTCAACACCATACTGGATAGCGGACAACACGGTGGTAATCACCAGGTACCAGGCGGCACCTACCATCAGCAGCGGGATCACCTCCTGCGTGCGGTTGTAAATCATCTGGATGGTGTAGAACAGCTCCGGCATGGCCAGCACGTAAACCATCGCCGTCCCCTTCGCGAGACTGATGATTTCGTTAAACCCGGACGGCAGTATGGTGCGCAGTGCCTGCGGCAGAATGATCCGCACCGTACGACGCCAGGCCGGTAGCCCCAGCGCAGCGGCCGCTTCATACTGACCATGATCCACGCCGAGGAAGCCCCCGCGAATGATCTCCGCGGTATAGGCGCTCTGCACCAGCGTTAGCCCGACAACGGCGGTAGAGAATTGCCCCAGCACATTGATGGTTTCAAAGCTGCCCCAGGTCATGCCGGTGAACGGCACCCCGAGCGAGAGCGTGTCGTAGAGATAGGAAAAGTTATAAAGGATGATCAGCACTACAATCAGGGGCAGCGAGCGAAACAGCCAGATATAGCCCCAGGCCAGGCTGCTCAGCAGCCAGGATGACGAGAGTCTCGCCAGCGCCAGCATACCGCCCAAAATCACGCTTAGCGCGGTGCCGATCAGCGTCAGCAGTAATGTCTGGCCGACGCCTTCAAGGATCACCGGGTCGAAGAACCAGCGGGCAAACACAGACCACTCCCAGCGCGGGTTAAAGGCGACGGACTGGACAACGACCGCCAGGACAAACAGCGCCACCACGGCACCGACGGCCCGTAGCGGATAACGCGCCGGGACCACTTTTATGGTTTCAACGTTGCTCATCATCGTACCTCATGCGGTTTTACTTAACGCTTCACGAACCAGCGTTTTGGTGAAACGCAACCGACCATCAAACGGGGGCTGGCTGTACTCTTCCGGATCGCGGTTGAGATCGAACTGCGGCTGGTAACCCTGGCTAAGATAGAGCCGTACCGCTTCCGGCTGGCGAAAACCGGTGGTCAGGTAGATCTGGCTGTAGCCTGCCAGCACCGCCCGGCGCTCCAGCTCCTGCACCACGCGCCCCGCAAGCCCCTGCTGACGCAGGCTTTTGTCCGTCCAGATGCGTTTGATTTCTGCGGTGCGTTCGTCGAAGGGTTTGTACGCCCCGGTGGCAATAATCTTCCCGTCACGCTCCAGGACGATAAACAGCCCCTGCGGCGCCAGATACCACTCGGTGAGCTCGACCTCAGCATCTTTCGAAAAATAGTCACCGTAGCGGGCAGCGTATTCACCGAACAGCCCATTGATGATGGGCTGAAGATCGGCATCTTCCGGCGAAACGTCACGAAATTGTTCGCTCATAACGCCTCCTTAATCACCCAGACCGGCCGGGTTGACTTCCGACTGCGGGATGCGTTCCACCCCTTCCCCCCAGCGGTTCAGCACTTTGTCGTAATCGCCGTTTTTGATCACGCCATTAAGCGCGGTCTGCACCGGTTCCACCAGGCCGCTGCCTTTTTTCAGCGTCACCGCGATATGCGCCGCCTTCGGCCAGCCGCCGTCAACGCTTCCCACCAGTTTGGTTTTACCGGTCAGCGCCGCTTTCCACGCGCCAATCACGTTTGGGCCAAAATACGCATCCGCACGCCCGGACTGGAGCGCCAGCGTTTGTGCCGCATCATCTTTGGTGTAGACCGGGGTAAACGGTTTCAGTCCCTTCTTAAGGTTTTCGGCGTTCCATGCCAGCAGGATGGCCTCCTGGTTAGTGCCTGAGCCCACAATAATGCGCAGCCCGGCAATGTCCTCCGCCTTCTGCAGGGATGTGATTGGGCTGGTTGATTTCACATAGAAACCGAGCGAATCCTTACGGTAGGTGGCGAAATCAAACTTCTCCTTACGCGCTTTAGTCACGGTGATGTTGCTGATCGCCGCATCGTATTTCCCGGAGGCCACCCCCAGCGGCCAGTCCTCCCAGGAGGTTGGCACCACGTTCAGCTCCAGCCCCAGGCTATCCGCCACCAGACGGGCCACGTCAACTTCGCTTCCCAGAAGCGTTTTGTTGTCATCCGAGAAAACCGTCAGCGGCGGTTGATTGAGGCCCGCCACCGCGACGGTAAATTTCCCCGGCACGGCAAAGCGATAATCTTTCGGCAACTGCGCGATGGCATCGCCGTTTTTGGCGGTATTGATCGGCGTTTTGTTGGCCTCAATGCTCACACCGGTGCCGTTAATGTTCACATTCTCTGCCCAGACGGCAGGGGTAAAGGCCAGCGCGAGCGCCAGAATAAGCGATGGTTTCTGCATAGCGGGTTCTCTTTTATTGTTGTGTGAACTGATTTTTGGGTTCGTCCAGGCCCAGGCTGTCGCGCAGCGTGGTCCCGGGGTAGTCAGTGCGAAACAGGCCGCGGGCCTGTAGCACCGGCACCACCTGGTCAACAAAGCGCGGGAAGGTATCGGGTGTCCCGCCCTGGATGATGAAGCCGTCGGCTGCATAGCCGTCGAACCACGCCTGCAGGCCGTCCGCCACCTGCTCCGGCGTGCCGGAAAAACGGGGGCGTGGTGAGGCCGCTTCCAGCGCGACCTGACGCAGCGTCAGATGACGTTCGCGGGCATTGCGTTTTATCTCATCCGTGGTGCTGCGGAAGCTGTTTTTTCCCAGATCGCCAAGGTCCGGGAACGGCTCGTCGAGCGGATACTGACTGAAATCGTGATGTTCGAAATAGCGTCCGAGATAATTGAGGGCATCCTTAACCGACACCAGCGCCGCGGTGGTCTGGTACTGGTTTTCCACATCTTCGGCATCTTTTCCGACAATCACGCTCACGCCCTGGAAGATGTGCAAATCAGAAGCACGACGACCGTTATTTTCCAGCTGCTGCTTCACATCGCGGTAGAACGCTTGTGCTTCTTCGAGAGTTTCATGGTGGGTGAAGATCGCATCGGCATGCTTCGCAGCCAACTTTTTACCGTCGTCCGATGCGCCCGCCTGGAACACAATCGGACGTCCCTGCGGCGTGCGACCAATATTGAGCGGCCCGGCGACCTGGAAGAAATCACCACGGTGATCCAGGGTATGCAGTTTGGCGGGGTCAAAAAACTGACCACTCTCTTTGTTGCGCACAAAGGCATCACCTTCCCACGAGTCCCACAGCCCTTTCACCACATCGAGATACTCATCCGCAATGCGGTAGCGCAGCGCGTGCTCGGGGTGTTTTTCACGCGAGAAGTTCCTGGCCGACCCTTCCAGCGGCGAGGTCACGACGTTCCAGCCCGCGCGGCCGTTGCTGAGATGATCCAGGCTTGCAAACTGGCGTGCCACGGTAAAAGGTTCGCTGTAGGAGGTGGATAACGTGCCCACCAGCCCCAGACGCGAGGTAATGCTCGCCAGCGCGGAGAGCACCGTTAACGGCTCAAAGCGATTTAAAAAATGCGGGATTGATTTCTCATTTATGTAGAGGCCATCGGCTACGAATAAAAAGTCGAGCTTGCCCTCCTCTGCTTTTAACGCCGTCGCTTTGACGAAATCAAAATTAATACTGGCATCGGCGACCGCCGCAGGATGGCGCCAGGCGGACATATTCCCGGAAGCACCGTGCAAAATGGTCCCCAGCCGCAATTGTCGGGTTGCAGACATATTCACCTCTTCTGAATTAAACGTGTTGCAGGGCTTTTTCCGCAAGCTGTGCAAAATAACGGGCAGCCGGCTCAATCAATGCTTCGTCCGGATTAAAGGCCGGGTGATGTAAACCATACGGGCTATTGCTGCCAATGCTGACAAACGCGCCGGGGATCTGCTGCAGATAGACTGCAAAATCCTCTCCGCCCATATGCAACTCGGCATGCTGCGTTTCATACCCCGCTTCCCGGGCGACCGAGGTGGCAAACGCCGCCCAATGCTCGTCATTGACCAGCGCAGTCGGCCCGGCATACCAGGTGATATCAATCCGGGCACTGAAGGCGCTGGCGAATCCGGCAGCGATTTCACCGACACGCGCTTTGACGTTCTGTTGAACTTCCGTGCGATGCGTGCGCAGCGTCCCTTCCAGCTCAACGCTTTCCGGCAGGACGTTCCAGGTATTGCCGCCCGCAATGCGCGTTACGCTCAGCACAACGGAGTCCAGCGTATTCACGTTGCGACTGGCGACGCTCTGCAACGCGGTAACAAGCTGGCTTGCCAGCACAATCGCGTCGTTGCCTTCATGAGGCCGTGCGGCATGAGCACCTTTGCCGGTAATGCGGATCACAAACCGATCGACGTTGGCATAGAACGGCCCGCCGCGGGTGGCAAATTCACCCACCGGCAACCCCGGCTCGTTGTGCATCCCGAAGATGGCGCTGACGTCACGTAACGCCCCGGCCCGCACCATGCTCTTCGCACCGCCAAAGTTCTCTTCGGCAGGCTGGAACAGGATCCGCACGCGGCCGTTGAGCAACGCTTCACGTTCTTTTAGTTTTAATGCCGCCCCGAGGATCACGCTGGTGTGGATGTCGTGACCGCAGGCGTGCATCACTCCTGCACGCTGCGAGCTAAACGCCACCCCGCTGCGCTCTTCGATCGGTAAGGCATCAATGTCCGCCCGCAGGGCAATCAGTTTGTTGCCGGTGCCGATCTCCGCCACCAGCCCGGTAGGCAAGTCATAAGGTAGCGGCGTAATACCGGCATGGGTCAGCCACTGGTGCAAACGGGCGGTTGTTTCCACCTCCTGGCCCGACAGCTCCGGGTGCTGGTGTAGCTCACGACGCCAGGCAATCAGTTGTTCGCCAAAACGCATACGTTGACCTCCCTGTTAAGTCGCGCCTGCGCCAGCAGACGCAGGGACTGCACGCGCGCGGCGCCGTCCGCAACCGGTGTGTCGATAATGAATTCGTCAATCCCCCACTGATGATGCAGAGCGTCCAGTTGTGCCAGTACCGACTCAGCGGTCCCGGCCACCAGCGACTGCGCGCGACGCGCTATACGCAGCGGCTCGCTGCCTGCCTGACGCGCAAACGCATAGGCTTGCTCTTCGCTGGCCACCGTAACGCGCTGGCCGTTTGCCAGCTCCACGCCCCAGACTTCAACCTTTTGTGCCAGCGAGTGCGCCTGGGCCTGAGAGTCCGCCACAATGACCTGCACCGCCACAATCACCTCCCGGGCGCTGTGTTCCCGCCAGGTGGTGATGACCTCGCGCAGCAGGTCGGGATCGCCATTCAGGTGAGCGGCAAAGACAAAATGCCAGTTGAGCTTTGCGGCCAGCAGAGCACTTTCGACACTCGCCCCCAGCAGGAATCCCTGCGCCGGAACCGGCGGCAGCGGCGTGGCGCGCACCGCCTCCTCCGCGGACTGATTTTCAGGACGGATCCAGCTATCGAGCTGCGCCAGCTGTTCGGCAAAACTGCCCTTTTCCTGCTGATTCAGACCGAGTTGCAACGCGCGGGTGGAGAGCGGCAGACCGCCAGGCGCTTTTCCAACGCCCAGATCCACGCGTCCGGGAGCCAGGGCAGCCAGGAGATTGAAATTTTCTGCAACTTTATACGGGCTGTAGTGTTGCAGCATGACGCCGCCCGATCCCACGCGGATACGCGTTGTCTGCCCGAGGATCCAGGCAATCAATAACTCCGGCGAGGGGCTGGCCAGCTGTGGGGTGTTGTGGTGTTCGGCAATCCAGAAACGGTGATAACCGAGAGTTTCCGCCTGTTGCGCCAGCGCCAGGGTTCGCGCCAGCGCATCGGCGGCTGTTTCATTTTCAGCGATGGGGCTTTTATCCAGAATGCTGATTCGCCAGGACATGTTGCGTTCTCGTTTGACTTAACATGTCGTTATTAATAAAGGCGTATTTCACCGCTGAGAAACAATTAATTTACATTTGGTTTGCCGGAAATCAGATATATAAAACCCTGTTAAGAATAAGACTTTAAGGAGGAAATCAGCGTTTCCGCCTGAGCGCGGCGGGTAATACGGATAAAGCATATGTGTGCGTATTCCGGGTTTTGCATATCGACCTGATAACGCCTGCGGTTGTTGCGCCAGGTTTTAATCGTCCAGATGATAATGGACTCTCTGCTGAGGAAGGCGCGCCGGAAACTCTCTTTATTGCCCGTTCCAGGCCAGAGTTCGTGTTGATGCCAGGCCCGCTTGATCGCCCGGATAACGGCCTGATACAGCGTACGGACAAATCCATAGTCCACCCAGACGACCAGATCCACATTGCGCCATTTAACGGGGCGCGTGCGGTTATAGTTGCCATCGAGCACCCAGTTTTGAGAAGCGCTTAATGCATGCTCCAGTTTTTCCAGAAACGCATCATCTGCTGTGCCCTGCCAGTTTGGGCGCCAGTAAAGCCTGTCCATCTCAATATAAGGAATAGCCAGCTCATCAGCGATCCGTCTTGCCAGCGTGGTTTTTCCACTTCCGCTGGTGCCGATTACATTAATTTTCACCGTTAGCCTCGTTCTGGCAGAATAAAAACCAAACCGATCATAGCGTTTACCTTCCGCTAGTTCCACTGAGCAACTGATAAGCGCCACTGATGTTTAAATCATCAATCCGCGAATCTTTTGTCTAAAAACTCACCACGATTCAGCGCGTTGTGATCCCCGTCTGCTCTGACCACACGATTTCCTTCGACGTGCATCACTTTCGGCACGGTTATATTTTGCGTCGCTTATCAATTGCAGGTAGGATGCCTCGCCATGTTTCGCCTTATCCATACGCAGAATGACTGGGAAGGCGACATGTGTTTGCGCAGAAGCAATCGTTTGTATGCTCTCTGCCAGGCAGGACTATCACGATAATGGTTCAGACAGGCAAACAGGTAACTCAATGAAAACAAGCAATAAAAGCGCAGCCGATCATCATGCTGCTAAACGTCGCTGGTTAAACTCCCATGAAGAGGGCTACCACAAAGCGATGGGCAACCGTCAGGTTCAAATGATCGCCATCGGCGGCGCTATCGGTACAGGTCTGTTTTTAGGTGCTGGTGCACGTCTGCAGATGGCTGGCCCGGCTCTCGCCCTCGTCTATCTGGTGTGCGGGATCTTCTCCTTCTTCATTCTTCGCGCGCTGGGCGAACTGGTACTGCATCGCCCTTCCAGCGGCAGCTTTGTCTCTTACGCCCGCGAATTTCTCGGTGAAAAAGCCGCCTACGTCGCTGGCTGGATGTACTTCGTTAACTGGGCGATGACCGGTATCGTCGATATCACTGCCGTTGCGCTGTATATGCACTACTGGGGCGCATTTGGCGATATCCCGCAGTGGGTCTTTGCGCTTGGCGCCCTGGCGATTGTCGGCACCATGAACATGATCGGCGTGAAGTGGTTCGCCGAGATGGAGTTCTGGTTTGCACTGGTAAAAGTGCTGGCGATTGTGATTTTCCTGGTCGTCGGTACCGTCTTCCTTGGCAGCGGTAAGCCGCTGGACGGCAATGCAACCGGCTTCCATCTGATAACCGATAACGGCGGCTTCTTCCCGCACGGTCTGCTGCCGGCGCTGGTTCTGGTGCAGGGCGTGGTGTTCGCCTTTGCCTCTATCGAGCTGGTGGGTACGGCGGCGGGCGAATGTAAAGACCCGCAGACCATGGTGCCAAAAGCCATTAACAGCGTGATCTGGCGTATCGGTCTGTTCTATGTGGGTTCTGTGGTGCTGCTGGTTCTGCTCCTGCCATGGAACGCCTACCAGGCGGGTCAGAGCCCGTTTGTGACCTTCTTCTCTAAACTGGGCGTGCCATACGTGGGCAGTATCATGAACATCGTGGTGCTGACCGCGGCGCTCTCCAGCCTGAACTCTGGCCTCTATTCTACCGGCCGTATTCTGCGCTCCATGTCGATGGGCGGCTCTGCGCCGAAGTTTATGTCGAAGATGAGCAAGCAGCAGGTACCATATGCCGGTATCCTGGCGACGCTGGTGGTCTACGTTTTTGGCGTGTTCCTGAACTACCTGGTACCGTCCCGCGTGTTCGAGATCGTGCTGAACGTGGCCGCGCTGGGGATTATCGCCTCCTGGGCCTTTATCATGGTCTGCCAGATGCGTCTGCGCAAAGCCATTAAAGAGGGCAAAGCGGCTGACGTGAGCTTCAAGATGCCAGGTGCTCCGGTGACCTCATGGCTTACCCTGCTGTTCCTGTTCAGCGTGCTGGTACTGATGGCGTTCGACTACCCGAACGGCACCTATACCATCGCCACCATTCCGCTGCTGGCCGTTCTGCTGATTGCCGGCTGGTTTGGCGTGCGTAAGCGCGTGCATGAAATCCACAGCACCGCGCCGGTTCATCATGACGATGAAAAACACGACGGCCCGCTGGTGGAAGAGACCTCGCGTTAATAAAAAAAGCCGGGTGGCGGCTTCGCCTTACCCGGCCTACATTTCAGGGTTTTGTAGGCCCGGTAAGCGCAGCGCCACCGGGCAATGCCCACATTAGAGCGCGATACGTACCACATCGTCAGGCTGAGTCGCTTCCTGCTGACGGGTGGATTTCTGTTTCACCGTCACGTACAGCGTTTTGCCATCGGCAGAGAGCGCCAGGCTGTTTGGATAGACCGGCGTGTCGAAGGTTTTCGTCACTTTGTAGGTTTTGGTGTCAATCACACTCACCTTTCCGGCTTCACGATGCGTCACGTACGCTTCGTTGCGCGTCGGGTTAAAGAGCACCGCCAGCGACTCTGGCGTCGCAATCTTCTCAATCACGCTGCCATCCTTCAGGCTCACCACCAGCACTTCCGGCTGTTTTGAATCGGTCAGGAAGGCACGCTGCCCGGCCGTATCCAGACTCAGGTTCAGATAGAAGTGCTCTTTACCATCATCCTGTACCTTTTTGCGGCTGATGATTTTGTTGCTGGCGGTATCAATTGTCACCAGTTCGCCGTCGGCGTTGGTGGTATAGAGTCGTTTCGCCTGCGCATCCAGCGCCAGGCCGGTACCGTAAGTACCGGTATTGGCGATGGTATCCTTCAGCTTCAGCGTTGTGCCATCCACCACCCAGATCACGCTCTCTTTACCGACCCCGGTGATGTACACGGTGTGGGTGGCATCATCCGCCACCAGCTGGCGTGGCTGCAGCGGTTTGACCGTGTCACTGCGTTTGCGGTCGTCCAGAACCAGGCGCCCTTTCACCTCGCCCGTTTTGGCATCAATGGCGGTCACGGCACCGTTGATGGTGTTGCCCAACCACAGCGTCTGGGAGGCCGAATCCAGGGTGGCGCCAAACGGTTTAAGATCGTTATGAATAACCTGCGTCACGTCCAGTGTGACCGGATCGAGGCGATACACAATTCCGCCTTTATCCATTTTACGGCTTTGTGATGTCGCAACCCACAGCGCATTCTCCTGCTGGCTCACGGCCATTTCATACGCGCCTTTGCCTACCGCTTTGCGCAACATCTCTTCGCCAGCATGCACCTGGAAGGTACCGGCAAGCAGTAAAGCGCTACACAACAGAGAACGACGCAGACGCGGCGAGCACAGATGACGTAAAGACATAACAATTCCTTTTTCACAAGAGGGGGTGTACTGCTGACATCACTTCCGGTCGGCAACGTCATGGCATTGCCGTTTTGTTAATGAGAATAGTAATCATTAATCAGCAAAATGTGGAGTTTTTCTTTTCCGTTTCGCCTTTCCTTAACGCAATGTGCGGTTATAGTTTTCAAAGCATTTACAAAAGTTTTAACATATATGCACATGTTCCATTTGGTACGTTTCTTATCCTTAACCGGCTTATTTCATGAAAATCATTTCTGCCCATAGGGCTACGCTTCCACTGCTGCTGGCTCCTGTTATCTTTTCGCCCCTCACCGCAATGGGCGCGGATGAACAGACCATGATCGTCAGCGCCACCCCACAAACGGTATCGGAGCTTGATACCCCGGCGGCGGTCAGCGTCGTGAACGGCGATGATATGCGTCACGCCGCGCCACGCATTAACCTCTCGGAATCGCTTGGTAGCGTCCCGGGCCTGCAAATTCAGAACCGCCAGAACTACGCCCAGGATCTGCAGCTGTCGATGCGTGGGTTTGGTGCACGCTCCACCTTCGGGGTGCGCGGTATTCGAATATACGTGGACGGGATCCCGGCGACCATGCCAGACGGCCAGGGCCAGACCTCTAACATTGATCTCTCCAGCGTGGAGAGCGTGGAAGTGCTGCGTGGCCCCTTCTCTGCCCTGTATGGCAACGCCTCCGGCGGCGTGATCAACATCAACACCCAGACCGGTCAACAGCCGCCGACCATTGAGGCCAGCAGCTATTACGGCAGTTACGGTACCTGGCGCTACGGGATGAAAGCCACCGGCGCGATGGGCGACGGCACACACGCGGGCGATGTGGATTACACCGTATCCACCACCCGCTTCACCACCAAAGGCTACCGCGATCACAGTGGTGCGCGGAAGAATCTCGCCAACGCCAAACTGGGCGTGCGGATTGACGATGCCAGCAAGCTGACGCTGATCTTTAACAGCGTGGACATGAAAGCCAACGATCCGGGTGGACTGAATTACCAGGAGTGGCAGGATAACCCGCGCCAGTCTCCGCGTGGCGATCAGTACAACACGCGCAAAACCATCAAGCAGACCCAGGCCGGGCTGCGCTATGACCGCCAGCTCAGCGCGCAGGACGATCTCAGCGTCATGATGTACGCTGGCGAGCGCGAAATGACCCAGTACCAGTCGATCCCTTATCAGCCACAGCTGCGCCCCTCCCACTCTGGCGGCGTGATTGATATGCAGCGTCACTATCAGGGCATCGATACACGCTGGACGCACCGCGGCGAACTGCTGGTGCCGGTGACCTTTACCACCGGCCTGAACTACGAAAACATGAGCGAAGATCGTCGCGGGTATGAGAACTTCGTGATGAACAACGGCGTACCGGAGTACGGCGTAAAAGGCGACAAGCGCCGCAACGAACGTAACCTGATGTGGAACGTCGATCCTTACCTGCAAACCAGCTGGCAGTTAACCCAGAAACTCTCTGTGGATGCCGGGGTGCGTTACAGCTCCGTCTGGTTTGATTCCAACGATCATTACGTTACGCCAGGCAACGGTGACGACAGCGGCGACGCGAGCTATCACAAGTGGCTCCCGGCCGGGGCGGTGAAGTATGCCGTGACCGACGCGTGGAACCTTTACGCTGCGGCAGGTCGTGGATTTGAAACCCCCACCATCAATGAACTCTCCTACCGCGCGGATAACCAGGGTGGGCTGAACATTGGCCTGAAACCGTCCACCAACAATACTTATGAAGTGGGTAGCAAAACCCGCATCGGCAATGGCCTGCTGACCGCGGCCCTGTTCCGCACCGACACCGACGATGAAATTGTGGTGGATGCCAGCTCTGGCGGACGTACCAGCTACAAAAACGCCGGTAAAACCCGTCGTCAGGGGGTGGAAGTTTCCCTCGATCAGCAGTTTGCTGAAAACTGGAAGCTGAAAATGGCATGGACATATCTGGACGCCACCTACCGCACCAACGTCTGCGGTGATGACAACTGTAACGGCAACCGGATGCCGGGTATTGCCCGCAATATGGGCTTTGCCTCGTTTGGCTGGCAGCCTGAAGAAGGCTGGTACGCGGGTACCGACGTGCGTTACATGAGCGATATCATGGCCGACGACGAAAACACGGCAAAGGCTCCGTCCTACACGGTGGTCGGTCTGAATACCGGGTATAAGTTCAACTATGGCAACTGGGGCCTGGATCTCTTTGGTCGCGTTGATAACCTGTTCGACAAAACGTATGCCGGCTCGGTGATTGTCAACGAATCCAACGGGCGTTATTACGAACCTGCTCCGGGTCGTAACTACGGCGTTGGCCTGTCGGTTGCTTATCGTTTCGAGTAGGACTAAAACAGGCATTTTATTGCCTGTTTTTCTCTTTCGTAATCTTAAATATCGTTCCTGATGGCGTAGAGCCATCAGGACTAATTCATGGGGTGAATGTTTTACGACGGAAATATAGATTGGCTGCTAAATAATTCCTCAGCTAAAATATTGACGCTGTAAAAGTGAATTAGCTTCATCAATCAGTTTATCCACCGCTTTCTGGCTGGCTTCAACATCCCCTCTTTCCAGTGCCGCAAGTAACTCCTCGTTGTGATACGCCGACGCTTTGATGTCGTTGAGCTCCTGATGCAGATAGTTAATACAGGGCCCGATGCGTATCCACAGCTGCTCAATTAATGCGCTGAGCGTTGGCATCTCCGCATACTGATAAAGGGTGAACCGAAACACGCGATTCGCGTGCAGCGCCTGCTGAACATTGCCGTTGCGCATCGCCTCATGAAAGGCATCCGACATTTTGCGCAACGTCTCAAGCTTAGCTGGCGTCATATGCTGACAGGCGGCCGCTACCGCCATTGGTTCCAGTTGTTTCCTGATAGCGGTGATCTCGTTATAGCGTTCCAGCGTGACCTCCGGCACCAGAAACGCCTGCGCCGGTGTGGCCTGCAGCGCCCCTGAGGAGACCAGACGCAAAAGTGCCTCACGAACCGGTGTGATACTGGTTCCTAATTTATCCGCAATCTCTTTGGTAATCAGTCGAGCGCCAGGTTTCAACGAGCCTGTAATTAATGCCCCTTTCAAACTGATTTCAACTTGCATGGTAAGACTGATTCTTTGCGCTTTCTCTAAATGATCCAAATCAAGCATGTTCAATTCCTGTAGCTAAAACTTAATGCTATTTATTAACGTCAGTTTAAATAAACGACGTTGGTCCGATATATCCTGTATCGTCATGCCTGGTGGTGGGAAATGCGTATAAACATCAAAAAGTACAAACACGGGTTTTTTATCGCTCTTTGGCTCATCCGCAAGGAAGGCACGAAAGCTGTGTAGGTTTAATTAAAGACAATATATCGTATCTTCACAAATAAATATGGCGGGTTACCCCGCCATAATCTTGTTTATTTATTGTCTGCCGCGACGCGAATCACGACTTTGCCAAAGTTTTTGCCTTCCAGAAGGCCAATCAGCGCATCCGGTGCGTTTTCCAGCCCGTCGGTCACCTGTTCACGATAGTGGATTTTACCCTCCTGCACCCAGCGCCCCATCTCTTCCTGGAACTCTTTGATACGGTGTCCGTAATCCTGGCCGATGATAAAACCCTGCATACGAATGCGTTTTTTCAGGATGGTGCCCATTAACAGCGGCAAACGATCCGGCCCCTCAGGCAGACCGGTGGCATTGTAGCCGCTCACCAGACCACATACCGGCACCCGCGCGGAGGTATTGAGCAGCGGGAGCACGGCGTCAAAGACCTTACCGCCAACGTTTTCATAATAGATATCAATACCGTTCGGGCAGGCGTTCTGAAGCTGCGTGGCAAAATCATCGGCATGATGATCCAGACACTGGTCAAAGCCCAGCACCTCAACGGCATGGCGGCATTTTTCTGCGCCTCCGGCCACACCGATGACCCGGCAGCCTTTGATTTTACCGATTTGCCCAACCGTCGCACCTACGGGCCCCGTTGCCGCGGCAACCACCAGGGTCTCACCCGCTTTGGGTTGCCCGATATCCAGCAGCCCCATGTAGGCAGTAAAGCCCGGCATCCCCAGAACGCCCAGCGCCCAGGAAGGATGGGAGGGATTTTCGCCCAGTTTGACCAGGCCACTGCCGTCAGAGAGGTCGTACTCCTGCCAGCCGCTGTATCCCAGCACCCATTCCCCTGCTTTAAAATCCGGATGACTGGACTGCTCAACGCGGCTGACCGTTCCGCCGACCATCACCGCACCAATTTCAACCGGCGGCGAATAGGAAGGCGCATCGCTCATGCGGCCGCGCATGTACGGGTCAAGCGAAAGCCAGATCGTACGCAGCAGAACTTGTCCTGCCGCCGGTACCGGAACCGGCTGCTCTTCGAGACGAAAGTTATCCGCGACCGGCGCGCCATGTGGACGCGAAGCCAGTACCCAGCGACGATTTTGCGAAACAGATTGATTCATCAGAGACTCCTTATGGTACAGATGTCCATTGATCCTGGCTCATGATCCGCCTGAGCGCCTTAACATTACGAGCCAGACTGGTTAAGACGAACCACCAGATAGACGCAGGGTTCATTGGTTTCGTTAATGAACCGACAGTCATTGGGCGGCCCGAGCTCCAGACAATCCCCGGCCTGCATTTCGTGGCGGGTGTCGCCTTCCTGAAAGACCAGCTCCCCGGACTGCAGCCAGATCAGCTGGCGGGCCAGCGCATAGGACGATGCGGGCATCGGCACATCGCTTCCGGCGGGCAGTTCAACCTGGACAAGATCGATGGGCAGATCGGTGCGCGGTGAAACGTGGCGGCGCAGGTAATGGGTTTGCGGATCGCGCCAGACGGGCTGGTTAGCAAGGCGCAGCAGTTTACCCTCCTGCATCTCCGCTCTTGCTATCAGCGTTGACATGCTGATACCGAACGCGCCGGATAAGCGCGCAAGCAGCGTTGCCGTCGGGCTGCTGTCGCCGCGCTCAATTTTGTGGATCATGGCGCGCGAGACGCCTGCCCGATCGGCGAGTTCGCTCAGCGACCATCCGCGCGATTCGCGTTCAAGGCGAATTCTTGCGCTAATCCGTTGATTCATCGTGTCTGTTATGGTGTTCATGACGTCATACTATAGTGTATGAACGGTATTTCAATGAGGTTTTAATAACAAAAAAATCGGGCTTATACCGTAGCCATCTGTCCGGGTTGTTGTGTAATATCGTAGCAATAACGTAATAACATAGTAAACAACACATTCAGGGGTTCCATCATGATCGTTCGTCATGCCTGCAAAGAAGACTGCGCCGCTATTGGTGAAATTTACAACCACGCGGTGCTGCACACCGCCGCGATCTGGAACGATACCACGGTCGATACTGATAACCGTATCGCATGGTTTGAGGCCCGCACCCTCGCAGGTTATCCGGTTCTGGTAAGCGAAGAGAATGGCATCATCACCGGCTATGCCTCCTTCGGTGACTGGCGCGCCTTTGACGGTTTTCGTCATACGGTAGAGCACTCGGTTTACGTCCACCCGGATCACCAGGGCAAAGGCATTGGCCGTATGCTGATGAAGGCGTTGATTATTGAAGCCCGTGACATCGGCAAGCATGTGATGGTGGCGGGGATTGAAGCGCAGAACCACGCCTCTATCCATCTTCATCAGACGCTTGGCTTTGTTACAACGGGTCAGATGCCGCAGGTGGGCACCAAATTTGGCCGCTGGCTGGACTTAACCTTTATGCAGCTGCAGCTTGATGAGCGCAGCGATCCGGATGCGATTAAATGAACCAATCACTGACGCTGGCTTTTCTGGTGGCGGCGGGCATTGGCCTGGTGGTGCAAAATACCCTGATGGTGCGCATCACCCAGTCCTCCTCCACCATACTCATTGCGATGCTGCTGAACTCGCTGGTCGGCATTGTGTTGTTTGTCAGCATTCTGCTGTTTAAACAAGGGGTCGCGGGGTTTAGCGAGCTGGCATCCACGGTGCGCTGGTGGACGTTGATCCCCGGGTTGCTGGGTTCATTTTTTGTTTTTGCCAGCATCAGCGGTTACCAGAACGTTGGCGCGGCGACAACCATCGCCGTGCTGGTGGCAAGCCAGCTCATCGGCGGGCTGATAATGGACGTGCTGAAAAGCCATGGCATCCCGCTGCGGGCGCTGATCGGCCCGGTGTGCGGTGCAGTAATGCTGGTGGTGGGCGCGTGGCTGGTGGCCCGACGCCAGTTTTGAACATTACAGAATAACGCCGCCTTTGGTGAGCTGCTCCTGGCGCGCCTCCATCTCTTCTTTATGTTGCTTACCGTGGTGCGAAATCGCGGTACGCAGGCGCTGCTGCTGGGTATAGCGTTCTTCGCGGTTCAGCTCAGCATCATCGCTCAGTTCAATCAGCAGTTCGTTCATATGTGCAATGACGCTTTCGTCAATCGCGGCATCCACACGGGCGATAACTTCGTTTAAATGTGACATTGTCACTCCTTTTTCGTTGCCGGGTGGCGGCTACGCCTTACCCGGCCTTGTATTATCCTCCCGTACAGAAAGAACCGGCCAGTTCTTTCTGTCAGGCAGTCCACATGCCGTACCCGGCCTTAGGCCACGAGCCTGTATT